>JASJCJ010000121.1 GCA_030066045.1 Calothrix sp. MO_167.B12 | reverse complement strand
GAGGATGCAATGGGTGATATTGTGGAAAAAACCCTGTTAGTGACGCGGATTCGTACCATCAAAAATGTGGTGATTACCCTGCCTAATGCTAAGGTTTTAAGTAGTCAAATTATTAACTATAGTGCTTTATCTCAAGACCACAGCAATTACTTAATTTTAAATACGACAATTACTCTCGGCTATGATGTGCCTTGGCGAAAAGTGCATCAAGTGTTAATAGATGCGGCATTAGTAACCTCCCATCTTCGTTCCCAACCCCCTCCATTTGTGTTGCAAACTAGCCTGAATGATTTTTATGTCAGTTATGAACTTAATGCCTACACAAATAACCCCACCATCATGGCAAAAATATATTCAGAATTACACCAAAATATTCAAGATAAATGTAATGAAGCAGATATTGAAATTCTCTCACCCCATTACTCAGCCATGCGAGACGGCAATCAAACCACAATCCCAGCAGATTATTTACCAAAAGATTATAAAGCACCAGGATTTCGTTTTTCTCCACTTAATAACCCGTCAAATCCAGCAAATGGTACAGATTCATCATCAACTCACTAATAATCATGAGCTGAATAGGATAAAAATTTCAAATTATTTGGTTTTTTACTACTAGTAAATTACTATTTAATTTACAATAAACAATTTAAAATTTAATGAATAAATAGATGGAGATATATCATGCGAATCTTTACTTTACTAGCATTATTAATTGCCACAATGGCTGTGATTTTTGCTTTACAAAACTCTGCACCAGTAGTGGTGCAATTTCTAGGGTGGCGTTCCCAAGATTCTATGGCTTTAGTGTTACTACTTACCTTTACCTTTGGTGTACTTTTTGGCTTACTGGTTTCTTTGCCGACTATTATTAAAATGGGGAAAAGAAACAAACATCTCACCCGCAAACTGAAAGAGCATAAAGATGAAATTGAAGAACTAAATTACAAACTATCCGAAGTAAATAATCAATTACACACAGTAGAAAATATGCCCGAAGTACATAATATTCCCAAGCAGGAACAGTTAAATCCTCTTCCAGATTCATCTATTAATTAATACTTGTTCTGTTTTTCAAGAAACCTAAAATCCAAAATCCTATCAGGATGGTATAGCAATGGATGCAATCAAGGTTATTCAACAGTGGCTTAAAGACCCGATGGTGGGTAAAATTGTATACGTAAGTGTTGGTATTTTTGTCCTTTCTCTGATTTTTCGCACTCTTAATAAAACAGTCCCCCGGTACATTCAAGATTCGGATACTCGCTACCACTTCCGTAAAACTGTTAGCTTCATCAGCTATATATTGATGATGCTATTTGCAGCCAGTGTATTTAGCGATCGCTTCCGCCAGTTTACCGTTATTTTTGGGGTTATTGGTGCAGGTGTAGCTTTCGCCTTACAAGAAGTAATTGCTAGTTTTGCTGGTTGGGCGGCGATCTCTCTAGGTCAATTTTACAGACCTGGCGATCGCGTACTATTAGGGGGGATAATGGGCGATGTAATTGATATTAGCATCCTGCGAACCACCTTGATGGAATGTGGCGACTGGGTCAAAGCTGACTTGTATAATGGGCGAATTGTACGGATTGCCAATAGTTTTGTATTTAAAGAACCAGTATACAATTACTCTGGTGATTTTCCTTTTGTCTGGGACGAAATCTCTATTCCCATTAAATATGGTAGCGATCGCATTTTAGTAAGAAAAATTCTCCAGAAGGTGGCCCATGAAATTGTAGGAGAGTATATTCCCATCGCCAGAACTAATTGGCAGCGCATGGTACATAAGTATTTGATTGAAGATGCCAGAATTGAACCAGCAGTTACCCTCATGGCAAATGATAACTGGATAGAATTTACATTACGCTATGTAGTTGATTATAAGAAGCGTCGCGGCAAAAAGGACGAACTTTTTAGCCGCATTCTTGATGAAATTGATAAAACAGAGGATAGAGTTGCAGTAGCTTCCACAACTGTTCACCTAGTGCAAACACCTATTTTGGATGTCAGACTTCAGCAGCAAGGTAATGGAGTTAAAAATTTGACATAGGTAATGAGCGATCGCAATTATTATGATGGGCAGCTGTAGTGCAGGTCCCAAAGCCCGCTTCTTTACCGAAATATTGGGGTCTGGTGCCCTGTATGAATGAGGCAGAATGTTTTTGGGACGGGGTTTGAATCCCGGTCACAAAAACAAACTTATTACTCCTTCGGAGTTCGCCATTTGCTTTATGCCGGGGAACCCGTCCACCGCAATGGCTCACTTATTACTTATTACTTATTACTTATTACTTAATTCAACTCCCCATACTTATCGGTTAAGGAGGGGGAACGGTGAAGGGTCAGAGGTAGAACAAACAAGCTTTAACCTTTTCCCCAAACCAAGTTCACCAACTCAAAATGCTTAACCGAGTAGTATTAATACTTATGCTCCCGTAGAGATTGGGAAGTCATAGGAAAGTAAATTATCATCATTTATTCTGATATGACTGGGCTGATTTTTAATCCGTTCTATCCATTTTTGAATAGCTGGGAACTTGTGTAAATCAAATCCACCCTCATCAGCCACATGGGTGTAAGCAAACAAACTAATATCAGCAATAGTATATCGCTCATCCACAAAAAATAGATGATTCTGTAAATGGTTCTCCATTACCATCAATGCTGCATATCCGGGTTCCCGTTGCTGTTCTATTAATTGACGGTATTCTTCTGGTTTACCCAGAATAGATATCCAGTAACGGGATTTAGCAATAAAAGGTTCGTGGCTATACTGCTCAAAGAATAACCACTGTAGAACCTGTGCCCGGAGAAAGCGGTCATATGGTAAAAATTCCGTTCCTTCACTCAAATAAATTAGTATGGCATTTGACTCAGATAAATATTTTCCAGAATCAATTTCCAGCAAGGGAATTTTACCGACGGGATTTTTACTTAAGAATTCTGGAGTGCGAGTCTCTCCCTTTAAGATATTCATCTCTATTCTCTCAAAAGGCATACCAATTTGTGTCAGCAAAAGACGTATCTTATAGCCATTACCAGACGGTAAAAAATCATACAAGCGTAGCGTTTTCATGTCCATATTTTTGGAGATGAAGTTTGTGAGTATTTATGATGAATTAAAATACAATATATCTTCCCAAAAACAAATAAATAACCAAAAAATTTTAGAAATATATTATTGAGATCAAGATAATAGTTCTCGAACAACAAAAAATGTTATCTGTATTATTTATTGCATACATTTATACTTTTAAAATAAAACTTTAAATATATTGTTCTCCTAAACAACAATCCAAATTATTCATGTAGACTTAGCTGTATTCACATCTTGCATCACAAGATTATTGAGCAAATTAGAGCCTGAAACCCTTATTTATCAGTAACCCATCTACTACCCACCTTACCTTTATTGAGAAGGTGCAAGATATGTGTATACAATAATGAGATTATTATCAAATAAGCAGCAAAATAGTTGGAGTGTAGACCGTAAAGTATTCTATATTACTAGCAATAACTTAGTAAATCATAAGGAAGAACTCAGAAGGAAATATGCAACTCTTCCTTCTGAATTAAAGGTCAAAGACCTTCGGTCAATCCAAAATCCAAAATTGATGGACTCTGTAATACTATTTACCTATGACCATATTACGTCATGATGTAGGTAGAGTTCGACAAAAGCAGACTATTTTGCCGACAATTTGCTAAACTTCCATATCGGAGAAGTAAATGCAGCGTTAGTTATTTGGGAAGGGTTCGTAAAGTGGCTGATGATGGACAAGTGGTAAATACGCAAACAACTAATCCCCAGGATTTTTCATGGCGCTTCTGGTTCACTTTACCTATCTATCCATTCAGTAGACGACGGACCATTCGCCAGGAAGTTGTCAGGGATACTATCTGGACTTTCGATCAGTTACAGGGTATTTTCTATGTTGTTGTTCCTATCCGCATGACTGTTGTCAAGCTAGATGCAGGTGGATTGCTGGTTTATGCACCAATCGCACCAACTAAGGAATGCATCCGCTTGTTAGAAGAATTAGTTGCAGTACACGGCAATGTAAAGTATATTATACTACCAACTATCTCTGGTTTAGAACATAAAGTATTTGTTGGTCCCTTTGCGCGAAAGTTCCCTCAAGCCCAGGTATTCATTATCCCAGATCAATGGAGTTTCCCCGTAAATTTACCTATAAATTGGTTGGGTTTGCCGAGAAAGCGCACCTATATTTTACCGCCAGATAGCAATCAAGCCCCCTTTGGTAATGAGTTTGATTATGCAACTTTAGGTACCATTGAATTAGGAACTGGTAAATTTGCAGAAGTGGGGTTTTTTCACCGAGCTTCCCGCAGCTTGTTGGTAACAGATACCATAATTTCCATCCCCGAAGAACCACCAGCGATCGCTCAATTAGATCCATATCCCTTATTATTTCATGCTAGGGACAAAGCCACCGATGCAATTATAGATAACCGCGCCAATCGCCTCAAAGGATGGCAACGTATCGCCCTATTTGCCATGTATTTCCGTCCCAACGTCTTGGAAATAACTAGGTGGGGTGAAGTTTTCCGCAATGCCTTCCAAGCCCCAGAGCGTTCTGCAAAGGCATATTTTGGATTATATCCCTTCCAATGGCAACCAAACTGGGAGCGTTCTTTTCATGCCTTACAGGGGGATGGTCGTTTGTTCGTAGCACCAATTTTACAGGCTTTAATTCTCAATCGTGCCCCTAGAGAAACCCTCAACTGGGCTGATAGAGTAGCACAATGGGACTTTCAGCGCATTATACCCTGTCATCTAGACTCACCAATTACTGCTACCCCCCATGAATTTAGACAAGCTTTTTGCTTCTTAGAGGCACATAATCAAAGCTGCACTTTACCAGAAGAGGATTTTCGAGTTCTCAGAGGAATTGATGCCCAATTAAATCAACGTGGAATAGTACCACCCGCGAAAGAGAAAGTATAGCAGAAGGCAGAAGGCAGAAGGCAGTCCCAATGAAACAATTTTTTCACCGCCAAGTATCAGCATTTCCAGGCGGCTAAGGAGCTTGGCATCTCCACTAAAATATTCATGAGGTGGGCTGACAAAGAACTAATCGAATTGGAACGCTCGTCTACTGATAAAAGAAGATTCTAGTTAGCAGACTTCCCTATGCCTTCAGCACGCTCCGCGAATGGGTGTAGGTAGTTCACGACAAGATATATATGGTAGTTGAAATAGGAAAAAGAGAGCCACTTGGGCAGCTCTCCAGATCATCAGGGTGCATCTACATAGCATAATATATCAGGTTAGGGATAAAGGGTCAAACCCCTTTTTTATTTTTTGTTTACAGAAATATCAAAAACAACGAAATAGCCGGAAAAAATTTTTTCTCTACCCTCCATTATGAAGACGATCCCCCACAGAAATTGTGCCTGCAACAAAGGATAAAAATAGTTCCTTCCCTCCTTCCCTCCTTCCCACACTCCCCACACTCCCCACACTCCCCACACTCCCCACACTCCCTATTTCCAAATAGTGTGGTGGTATGTTCTGTTAGTTTGATACAACTGTGGCATGAGTAAATATCACAAAGGAGTCAGTTGAATGAGTCGTCGATTACTAGTGACGGGTGGTGCGGGATTTATTGGTTCTAATTTTGTTCAGCACTGGTGTCAAAATTATCCTGAAGATCGAGTAGTAGTGTTAGATGCTTTGACCTATGCTGGCAATCGCAGTAACCTGGCGACTTTAGAGGGAAAGGAGAATTTTCGGTTTGTTGAAGGAGACATTTGCGATCGCGCCATTGTCGATGAGTTATTAGCCAGTGAAAAAATTGATACAATTGCCCACTTTGCGGCAGAATCCCACGTTGATCGGTCAATTTTGGGACCCAGTGCGTTTGTTCAAACCAATGTGGTGGGGACTTTGAATCTTCTAGAAGCTTTTCGCCAGCATTGGGGAAATAATTCGTACCCAGATATCTATCGGTTTCTCCATGTATCTACTGATGAGGTGTATGGTAGTCTGGCTCCAGAAGATCCTGCTTTTAGTGAAACTACTCCCTACGCCCCCAATAGTCCTTATTCTGCTTCCAAGGCTGGTAGTGACCATTTAGTACGGGCTTATTTCCATACTTACTCCCTACCAACAATGATTACTAATTGTTCCAATAATTATGGTCCCTACCAGTTCCCCGAAAAGTTAATTCCCCTGATGTGTATTAATACCTTGATGGGTAAACAATTACCTGTTTATGGTGATGGAAAGAATGTGCGGGATTGGTTATATGTAGGTGACCATTGTACCGCTCTGGATGTGGTAATTCACCGTGGTACTCCAGGAGAGACTTATAATATCGGTGGCAATAACGAAGTGGAAAATATTAATTTGGTGCAAATGTTGTGCCAGTTGATGGATGAATTAGCCACAGATTTACCAGTACGTCCTAGTAATCAGCTAATCACCTTTGTCAAAGATAGACTGGGACATGACCGCAGATATGCCATTAATGCCACTAAGATGAAGACTCAGTTAGATTGGTCACCTTCTGTAACCATTGAACAGGGTTTGCGTCTGACTGTAGCATGGTATCTCAGCCATCAAGACTGGTGGCAACCCTTACTTTCAGAAGAATATCAAGCTTACTATAGTCAAGTTTATACTCAAAGTGCAAGTTAATGTAGTGGGAGCGTCTCGCTCCCTGATGTAATCAGGAAGCGGGCTGTCCGGCCCGCACTACAATAAACTATCAAAATTAATGGGACAGACCACTAGTTTGGGTACAATAAAGATGCATTAGTGCATCTTGGCACGAAGCTGCCAAAATAGCATTATTTGGAAACTGAAACAATGGTCATTGGGTCAATAATATAAACTGTACTATAACAATCAAAATACGCAAATTTCTGACCTTGCCTACATTTTTAGAAACATTCCCCAGTAACTAGACAACTCTAATTCTTTATTGCCTTCAAGCATTGTTTTCTTGTATAAAATTTCAGGTCAAAAATCTATGAAAACTGTATTTTCACCACTTACACGCTTTGTTGTTGCAGCTGTAACAGGAATTAGCCTTGCTTCCTTGTTGACACCCCAACCCAGTTTGGCTCAATTAAACCCGGTAGATAACCAACCAGGAGGCTTTGATTCCCAAAATGCTGATGACCCATGTGCTACAGTCGGTCAGAATTTCAATGTATTTAACCTAATTCACTGTGCCAGGTTTAAAAACAAGAGCTGGGATTCTTATCAAAGTGAAGGAACCATTGATTCAGCGGCGGCAGCATTTAAGAAAAGACAGCAAGAGTTGTTGCGGAAGCAACGAGTACAAAATAATTCTGACCAACCTGCTTCGCCAATCATTCTTGTACCTAGTTCAAATACTAGCGATGTTTCTAAGTAACCTCCTTAAGGTGATTCTCCAGAGGAACCGCTACGCAAACGCACAAAATAAATATCTCGCTAGGTAACAGAGGGAGCATCCCAAATTTTAAGGAATAATCTATCCCAATACCCTAGAAGGGTATCGCTACACGAACAAAGCCCACGATTAGGTGGGCTAAAAACTTCTAGCCTGCTCCCGGCAGGCTTTGTTTGTATAGCCCCAGGCTTCTAGCCTTTGGGTATTTTTCAACCGGATGACGCGCTTACAGCAGTTTTCATCAATTTGAACCACATCTTCATGTAGGGGTTTAGCAGTGCTAAACCCCTACGGTGTGGTCTATTTACCTGAAAATCGCTGTAAGCGGGGACATACCGGACGTGGAGCGCTCTATGTCCGGGGCGATAAGCCCCAAGGGTCAACAGTCCCCCATCAAAATCTGCGATTTGATGGCTGCCGATTGGTGGGCACCTCAAGCCCCCACCACATCGGTATCTGATGCATCTCTTCTTGACCGAACCCCTTCGGGGTAGGGGATAGGGGATAGGTTGTGGGGGATGGGGAAGGAACCTCCGCCACTTGCTTTATGCCGGGGAACCCGTCCACCGCAGTGGCTCTCCGAAGTAAATGGATACAAGCCCTCGGTTGTCGCTCATGGGGGAGACCAATGCCAGTCTTCTGCGACGGGAAACCCGTCTACAAAGCACCGCTCCCCAAGACCGCGCTGCTCTCTATTTTTAAATAGGTCAAACAATTAAGATGTATTTTGAGGCACATAGTGCGAAAAAATACAGAGTCCTTATTAGAAACCCCTAATTTTAATTATGGGGTTCCCTAACCCCTAATCCCTAACCCCCAACCCCTTTCATTAATTGGGATGCTCCCACAGATGGATGAATGGGTGACCAAACAGTAATCGGTATCAAGCTCCCAAATTCTCTAAAGTAGAGGTGGAGAAATTTTTCCGTAAATCAAGCTCCTCGATTTATCGATGGGAAAACTGATAACTGATAACTGATAACTGATAACTGAAATGACAGTCCACATTTTTGGTATCCGCCATCACGGTCCCGGTTCAGCCCGTAGTCTGCGCCAAGCTCTGGAACAACTCCAACCAGATACCATTCTGGTTGAGGGACCACCGGATGCAGAGGCTGTGTTGCCTTTGTTAACTTCACCCGCAATGCAGCCACCAGTGGCATTGTTAATTTATATTCCCTCATGCCCCCATTACTGTGTTTATTATCCTTTTGCGATTTTCTCTCCAGAATGGCAAGCTTTGGATTATGGTTTAACCCATAATATCCCGGTGCGGTTCATGGATTTGCCCCAAACCCATCGGTTAGCAATGGCATCACAAGATAGGGAACAATCAGAGATTGATGAGGATGTTGAAGATACACCACATACAGATCCCCTACTTTCCTTAGCACAAGTGGCTGGTTACAGCGATACCGAACGTTGGTGGGAACATCTGGTAGAACAGCGCGGGGATAGTGTGGATTTGTTCGCGGCGATTTTGGAAGTGATGACGGAAGTACGGCAAGGCATCTCACCACGGAAAAATCCCATTGAGGCACAACGGGAAGCATATATGCGGAAAATCATTCGCAGTGCCCAAAAAGCTGGTGCATCAACAATTGCTGTAGTTTGTGGTGCTTGGCACGCTCCCGCCTTGAAGGATATGCCCCCAGTTAAAGAAGATACGGCGTTATTGAAGGGACTGCCAAAAACAAAAGTAGAGACAACTTGGATACCGTGGACTTACGGACGACTTGCGTCTAAAAGTGGCTATGGTGCGGGGATAGAATCCCCTGGTTGGTATCATCACCTGTGGGAAGTCAAATGTGCCGAGAATCTGCACTCCTCCATTAGTATTCGCTGGATGACCAGGGTCGCGCAGTTGTTACGGGAACAAGATTTAGATGCATCTTCAGCCCATGTGATTGAAGCAGTACGGTTAGCAGAATCTTTGGCAGCATTGCGCGATCGCCCTTTGCCCGGTTTGCCGGAATTAAATGAAGCTACCCAAACGGTAATGTGTTTTGGTCGGGATTTAGCAATGGAGCTAATCCATGACAAACTGATTGTGGGGGAACGTTTGGGTCAAGTGCCTGCAGATACACCAATGTTGCCCTTACAACAAGATTTAATGCGGCAACAAAAGCGGTTGCGGATGGCAGCAGATGCCATAGAAAAGATACTAGATTTGGATTTGCGTCAAAAAAATGATTTACAGCGATCGCATTTATTACACCGCCTGAATATTTTAGATATTCCTTGGGGACAACTGCAACAAACTGGAGGGAAAAAGGGTACTTTTCACGAAATATGGCGTTTGCAATGGCAGCCGGAATTGGCAGTAAATTTAATTGAAGCAGGCATTTGGGGTAATCGGGTAGAAGATGCGGCAACTCACAAGGCTGGTGATATGGCACAGCAAGCCACGGAATTACCTGTCCTTACCACTCTGTTAAATCAGGTGATTTTGTCCGATTTACCCGATGCAGTGGCTCATGTCATGTGTCAGCTGGAAAATGTGGCGGCCCTAGCCAGTGATGTGACCCATTTAATGGCAGCATTACCACCCCTAGCCAATGTCACCCGCTATGGCAATGTGCGGCAAACCGATACGGCAATGGTAAGCCATGTAGTGGATGGGTTGGTAACCCGGATTTGTATTGGATTACCCAGTGCTTGTGCCTCTTTAGATGACGATGCCGCTGGAGCAATGTATGAAAATATAATGATGGTTAATGGTGCGATCGCTTTGCTATCTAACCAAGAACATTTACTATTGTGGCAGCAAGCATTAGCCAAAATTAGCGATCGCCAAACTATACATAACTTAATTGTTGGTCGCTGTTGTCGTTTATTACTGGATGCAGGTGTCTTTGATATTGAAGAAACTGCACGGCGCATGGGATTTGCACTTTCCACCGCTAGCGAACCACCCCAAGCGGCAGCTTGGATTGAAGGATTTTTAAAGGGTAGTGGTTTATTACTTCTACACGATCAAATTCTCTGGCAAGTCCTAGATGATTGGGTAACGGGATTATCACCAGATTCCTTTATCGCTTTACTACCATTACTCAGACGCACCTTTACCACTTTTTCTTCAGCAGAAAGGCGACAAATGGGGGAAAAAGTCAAGCAGGGCAATAGCAGTAATGTTAAATCTAAAACTATGGATACTAGTGAATTTGATGAAGATAATGCTGTGGTTGTTTTACCCACCATTGCCCAGTTATTAGGAATTTAATGCTGGGATTATGGTTGATAGTTGTTAGTTGTTAGTTGACAGTTGATAGTTGACAGTTGATAGTTGACAGTTGACGGTTTAATTCTTTCACTCCTTCCCTCCCTCACTCCCTCACTCCTTCACTCCCTCACTCCTTCCCTCCTTCCATCCCAGCTCCTGTCTTTCTTAAGAAATAGCGATCGCATTTCCACTATTCAATTTTGGGAAATGAATGTTAGAACTATCTTAAAAACGACCGGATGAACTAATGGCTAATGCGTAAACAGAAATCATGGCATACAGCTTTTAACCAAGACCATCACCCTAGATTTTGCAGCGTGCAGATATCTTATGTCTGCTAGTTTGCATAGTATATAATGCAACCGAATCAATCCTTTTTACATAAGGAACCCAAATACTTAAATAATGGTCATTCGGTACATCTTTACAGGGTTTGTACAGCTCCACAGCTGTTAGTGATACAGATTACAACATAACTTAATTTATTAGTCTTCAGTACTTAAGCAATGGGAATCAAAATGACACGTCAGGGATTTGGAATTCAGCAAGGCAAAAACTTCCGCTTGTTCTCCGCAGGACTTTCCGCTTTATTTCTTGTTTCTGGTGGAGCAATGCTACTACCTACCCCGGTGAATGCCAACCAAAAAGCGATCGCTAAGATGTTAATGGCGCAGGTTCCAGCAACTGGAACGGTAATTTATGTCAATCCAGAAGTAGGTTCGGACACCGATGGTGCTGGAACAACAGCCCAAGCACCTTATAAAACCATCTCTTTTGCTCTTTCCAAAGCTCAATCTGGTACAACCGTTCAATTAGCACCTGGAAACTATAGTGCGGAGACTGGCGAGCAGTTTCCCCTTGATGTAAAAAGTGGTATTACCCTCAGGGGAGATGATAGCAGTAAGGGGCAAGCAACGGTAATTAACGGTAGTGGAACTTATATTAGCCGTACCTTTGCTAGACAAAATATTACCATTCTTGCCCAAAACAATAGTATTATCAGTGGCGTTACTGTTACAAACCCTGCTAGTCGCGGTACTGCTGTATGGGTAGAATCAACTAATCCTACAATTCAAAATAGTACATTTATTAATAGTTTAAGAGAAGGGGTATTTGTTACAGGTACAGGTAATCCTACAATTGAAAACAACATTTTTTCCGGAAATAAGGGTAATGGGGTTTCCATTGCTAAAGATGCTCAAGGTTTAGTTCGCAACAATTTATTCCAGAGTACTGGTTTTGGCTTGGCTATTGGTGGCAATTCCACACCTCGTCTAGAAGGAAACCAGATTGTTGAGAATACAGACGGTATTTTTATCTCTAATTCTGCCAAGCCTGTTTTACGTAAGAATGTGATCCAAAATAATACCCGCGATGGTATTGTTGTAATTTCCCAAGGTTTACCCGATTTGGGAACCAATGGAGATCCTGGTGAGAATTTAATTACCAGCAACAAGCGCTATGACCTCAATAATGCTACCAGCAACGTAATTGTGGCTATTGGTAATAGCATTAATAATTTCCAAGGTTCAGTAGATTATGTTTCTGCTGAGGTAGACGCACCTCCTGGAACACCTGTTGCATTCAAAGACGTACCAGCTAGCCATTGGGCAAAAAATTACATTCAAGCTTTATCTGCTAAAGGTGTAATTGCAGGTTTCCCCGATGGTACTTTCAAACCCAATGATAGAGTTACCCGCGCCCAATTTGCAGCTATCATCAACAAGGCATTTGCACCAGGAGCCAAGCGAGCAGCCATTAACTTTAATGATGTCAGAAGCAACTACTGGGGATACCAGGCAATTCGTACTGCTTCCAGTGGTGGTTTCCTCTCTGGATATCCCGGCAGCATCTTTAAACCAGAACAGCAAATTCCTCGGGTACAGGTACTAGTTTCCTTAGCCAATGGTTTAGAATTAACCGCACCCAATCAAAATTCCCTATCTTTTTACAACGATGCTTCCCAAATTCCTAATTGGGCTAAAGACTCGGTGTCAGCAGCGACTGTGAAGCAAGTTGTGGTTAACTACCCCACCGTTAAGCAATTAAATCCCAACAATCAAGCCACCAGAGCAGAAGTAGCGGCTTTCGTTTACCAAGCTATGGTGAATGCTGGACGTGCGGAAGCAATTCCTTCTGCATATCTGGTTAAAGTTCCCGGTACTGGAGCTGCTGCATCCCTTCAGAATTAAGCAACTATCAAAGTTAAAGGCTAAGGGTGTAAGGATATTTTTTCACCCTTTCCCTTTTACTTTTACCAGTAGCAAATACATCCATTCAATGTCACGTGTGATAACACTTATATGATTATTAAGTGTTATTTTTTATTGATAAATTTGAATTTTTAAGTGATTTTTCAGCTGGGCATACTTGAGGTGTGGTATATTTTCAAACTTTCCTAATAACCACAGGCACATCAGTTAAGCCTGCCATTAATGCGGCTTTGTAGCGTCGCTCTCCTACTACTACTCTCAATATACAAGGTTGGGTTGAGGGACGAAACCCAACATTCTTCGTTAGACTTGTTGGGTTTCACTTCGTTCTACCCAACCTACGAATAAGTTTGAAAACAGTCCCTAGGGATTGAATCGAATGGGATAGTTCTTCAAGCTGACGTGAGTCGAAATAGCGACGGGGTTGGGAGGATGGTAAACACAATAGTGATATTACTAAAATATATTTGTATGGTACAATACATAGAGCATAGAGGCATAAAGGCTCTGGCAGGAATTACTATGCTTCACTTATAAGTTCAATAAGATTTTTAGAGTTGTAAGTTTACCTTAATTAACGTCAGTTCGAGTTAAGGAGTTGAGTTCAAGGTTAATTGGCTGAAACGGCGCAACCACGTTGACAGTTCATAAAATCAAGCAACGGTGTAACAAAGGTTTCAGCTGATCCCGAACTCAGGTTTAGTTAACCATTTACCTCTTGAGATAATTGTGAAATCAGGAGTAAAATAATGAAAATATCCCGTAGACATTTATTGCAAGGTAGTTTAGTTTTGCTAGGTTCAGCTACAGCTTTTAGTAGCTATTTAGTTAAGCGAACACCAGCACAAACCTCAGGGACTTGTCCAGTTGTTACTTGGGATCTAACTGCTGGACAAACAATTTTGGTGGGGACAATATCAGTTACCAATGATACCACTAACATTTATGTCACATACAAGTTGACTCAACCTTGTTGGGAATTTGGCACATTGCACTTATGGATAGGAAACGACATAGCAAATGTTCCAGCCAATCCACAAGGCACACCTGTTCCCGGTCAATTCTGCCAAGCTGAAGGTTCTGGAGGAGCATGTTATACACCCACTTCATCAGGAACAACAGAACATACATTCATTATTCCGTTGACGGATGTCTCCATTGCTGATGTAAGTAGTGCTTGTCCATTAGATCTGTATGTATTTACTCATGCTGAAGTAAAAGGTACGTGCGATCCTAATACTGGACAAAATGAAACTGCTTGGGGTGGACCCGAACCTGGTACTGGACCAAGATGGTATTTCTATGGAATATATCCCCTTTGTTGTGATGATGGTCCCCCAGTTATTGATACTTGCGAGACAGCATTTGCTAAAGGTGGTTATGTCTTTACAACTACTAGAAGAAGTAATCCAGAAAATCTACCTTCTCTTAATTTGACTAGGAACCGTTGGGGTTGGGCAATCAA
This sequence comes from Calothrix sp. MO_167.B12, assembly GCA_030066045.1. Classification (GTDB taxonomy): domain Bacteria; phylum Cyanobacteriota; class Cyanobacteriia; order Cyanobacteriales; family Nostocaceae; genus Calothrix_A. The sequence continues at coordinate 10,513 of JASJCJ010000121.1, read as the reverse complement.
TTTAACTAGTTCTGGAAACTACACTTATGATATATGGGCTGGTGCTGGCCTAAATAAAACTGCTAACGGCACAAAAGTTGGAACGCTGACGGTTAATTGGGATGGTACAACTGCTACAGTCACCTACACCATGAATAATGGTTATACTCTTCAAGAAGTTCATCTCTATGCAGGAGATACACCACCCACTACAATAGCACCTGGACAATATGGTTATTTGGATGCATTCAGTCCAAACCGTTCAGAGCCATACACATTCACAGTTTCTCTTACTGAAACCGATGGAGATGGTGTGTGGTTGATTGCACACGCTGTTGTCTGTGGCACATTTTGATATAACACCTTACTCCAGGTAAAGCCATCTTCATTTTTTACACGTCATGGTAGAAAGCTAATTATACTTTCTACCACTTTTTTGTACCCAGATTATATTTTGAACGAGTTTATTACTACATTCAAATATTCTTGCAGCGTTATGCACCCTCCAGAAAAAAATATGTCGGTTGTGTAAGTCCTATTATCTATGGGTAATCGGAAATCCTTGTAGAGACGTTGCAGTGCAACGTCTCTACACCCGGATTAATACTTTAAATCAGCAACGCCAATTTTAGGTGCCTATATTTTGAGGAGGTAAGACATTCTCTGGAAATTGACCCTGAACATTCCCTGGTGGGTCATAATTGCAGACTACAAACACCTTTCCATCTGCTGATTTAGCTTTCCCACACCCTAGCTTCGTGCTATTTTTCCAAACAACCTGGGTGAAGTGTCCTGTCTGAGAGGAAAACCCTGGTTGGTTGTAATTATAGTACTGTTCCTCGTCATACCAAGCTTGTACAGGAACCTCACCATTAACATCAAAACCAGCTTGGGAACTCCAAGCGTAATAGATATTTTCCCCATATGGACTATCTAGTCGATGTTCCATGACTCCTTTATTTGCCAAATGTTCTGCCCATTCTTGGGCGAGGTTATTCAGTTCACTATCTTCTACTAAAGCAGGAGAACCATGAGTTTGTCGTAAGATATTGTGTCTTGACAGAGCTTCCTGACGGAAAGTTGACAAATCGGTGGGTTCGGCAAAGACATGGATATTCGCGCTAGTTCCAACAGCAATGGCACTTGTCAGTCCAGCTATTCCCAAAATCGTTGCTTGCCATGATTTCATTAATATTCTCCTTCAGATTGCTCTAATTTTGTTCTGAAATCAGGATGCGCCCTGAGAGTTTTTATGAATTACACTTTTCCTAGGATAATCAATATTTCAGAATGTGAGAAAATTTCTGGACTGATTACTTTTTTCTCTAGTCAGATGAATAATGCGATCGCTTGACTATCACTGCATTCTCTATGTTTGTACTGAATTTTATAAGTATAAAAGTATCACAGGAGTCATTTCAGTTATCAGTTACCCCATCGATGAATAGAGGGGCTTGAGAATAAGCAAAACATTTGGAAGGGCGCACGCAATGCGCCCCTACTCCGCGCCTCCTAACTATATTTTCTAGCTAGTTCCCTTCCCTCCTTCCCTCCTTCACTCCTTCACTCCTTCCCTCCCTCACTCCTTCCCTCCCTCACTCCTTGCTATAATTGGGCGATCGCACTATCAATTAACTCTACACCCTGCTGTACGGTGTCAATCAAGCTCAATTGTCCCCGTAAGTCAGCCGCACCGACAAAACCTTTGGCATACCAAGTCATATGTTTGCGTGCTTGTTGTATGCCCCGCTTTCCTTTATATTCATATAAAGCCTGCAAATGTTCTTTGGCACATTCTAGTCTTTGTATGGGTGTTGGTGGTGGTAATATTTCCCCAGTTCTGAGAAAGTAATCAATTTCTCCCACCAAAAACGGATAACCCAAAGTGCCGCGAGAACACATCACCCCATCTGCACCAGTTACTTGCAAACATTGAATGGCTGATTCCACAGAAAAAATGTCGCCATTGGCAATTACAGGAATATCTAATACTTCCTTTACCCTAGCAATCCATTGCCAACGGGCGTTACCATTGTAACCTTGAGCACGGGTGCGTCCGTGGACTGTTATCATTTGTGCCCCTGCATCCTGCATCCTTTTGGCAAAGTCGAGGATAGTAATTTCCTCATCATTCCAACCAATACGAGTTTTAACTGTTACAGGTACATTGACAGCATTAACAACTTCTTTCACAATTGCTTCGGCTACTTTCGGTTGTCGCAATAGGGAAGAACCCCCACCCTTTTTAGTAATTTTATTTACCGGACATCCCATATTTATATCAATGGTATCTGCCCCTTCCCCAACTGCTTTTTGGGCGGCTTCTGCTAAAAAATCTGGACGACAATCAAATAATTGAATACTAATTGGTCGTTCCTTGGGATCTACCTCCATAATCTTCGGTAGTTCTTTGACATGGTGCAGTTCTGTGGCGCTGACCATTTCTGTATACATCATAGAATCTGGCGCGTAGCGACGCACTAAACGGCGAAATACTAAGTCTGTGACACCAGATAGGGGAGATTGCAAAACCCTACTTTTGATTTCCACCGAGCCAATTTTCAGAGGTGTGGCAAGTCGAGATTGAAGGGTGGGAGGTAGAGTTATCATGGCGAATAGGCATTTTGACTTTCACACAGTGGTACTAGCTCTATTTAAACAGATAAGTTAATAAGTGTTACTTTATACTATTTAAATTTCTTATAGAAGTTATACTATTTTTTAGGTTCTACCTGGGAATTACTGAGAAGTGGCTTTGCCACTTCTTTTTCTGGTGACACCAAATACCCGGAAGAATTTTCAACAGGAGTATTGCTAGACGATGATGAAATCGTCAGCAGTGAGAGTAGTGGTATTAGTGCCAGTCAAAGTGGCTAGAGTTTCCGAGGTTGCAGTGACAATGATATCGCTGCCAGAGAAGGACAAATCAGCAAATGTCAGACCATCAGCCAAACCGATAACATCGCCTCCATTGCCGAAGTCCGTAACCCTATCTGTTCCTTCTCCTTCAGCTAGCACAAAGATATCCGCTCCATTGCCACCGTTGATGGTGTCATTGCCTTCACCACCCCGCAAGAAATCCTTGCCGTTATTACCACGTAGGATGTCACTACCTGCCCCTCCTAGGAGTGTATCTCCAGCATTACCACCCCGCAACAGATCCTTGCCGTTGCCGCCCAGCAGAATGTCGCTAGCTGCCCCTCCAACAAGAGTATCTTTACCATTGCCACCATCAATTAGATCGTTTTTTGTTGGTGCTCCCCGCCGATCTCCTTTGAGGAAATCTTTACCATTGCCACCTATAATTTCATTAAAGTCTACTATGGTAGCTGTGACACTATTGTTGTCCGGATCTAAATCAAAGCCTTCACCATCAATTAATTGAAAACTGATAATTTCCGAATCTGTATCAGCATCAATTAAGGGAACCGCCACCAGCGTCGCTGTGGTTACACCTCCAGCCAAGTTGATAGTACCACCACTACCATCGGGGAGGAAATCAACAGAGACAATATTGGAACTGGCTGCAAAATCAATTTCAAAATCGCTTCCCCCTACCGCAGTGCTGTCAGAAAAGTCAAAATCAATCGCCAACCCTGATGCAGGGGTAGGTGCGGTTAGGCTAAAAGTCCCAAACAGTTGTGTTTGCTGTTGTTCCGATAGCACATCTGGTGTTCCGGAAAAACTGACAATTGGTTCATCGGTGATGGTAGCTGTAAAGCTATTGTTGTTAGGATCTAAATCAAAGCCTTCACCATCAATTAATTGAATAGTGAGAATTTCCGAATCCGTATCAGCATCAATTAAGGGAACCGCTACCACCGTCGCTGTGGTTACACCTCCAGCCAAGTTGACAGTACCACCACTACCATCGGGGAGGAAATCAATAGAGACAATATTGGAACTGGCTGCAAAATCGATTTCAAAATCGCTTCCCCCTACCGCAGTACTGTCAGAAAAGTCAAAATCAATCGCCAACCCTGATGCAGGGGTAGGTGCGGTTAGGCTAAAATTGGCCAACAGTCGTGTTTGCTGCTGTTCCGATAGCACATCTGGTGTTGCGGAAAAACTGACAATTGACATGGTTTTATTTTTGTTATATTTTTGGTTTTTAATGACTTATTTAGGGTCTGCTGAATAAGTTTAAAGCTATTATCTGGTAAGCTTTTCAGGCTGTTTTTGGAGAGAAAAGTACATTCCTATAGGGATATAAGGCTTAGAAGCCTTGCATCTCCCATTTTTTAGACTTCAAAAAATTGGAAAAAAATAGGATTAAAACTGTTCCCTGTTAAGAGTTCCCTACCCTCACTAAAAGACTTTTACAGCTAACGCTGCGCTAAGCGAACAGCAAGCCCTATTTAGAATATTACTGCTACCTAAGCACTCAAATGCTATTTCAATATGTAAAGTTATGATGCATGTTTAGCACAATCTCATCTAATACCATTTCTCTAAATCCTGACTACAGATACTTCTCCCCCTGCTGTCCATCTGTAGCCTTATTTTGGAGAATTGGTATCACTCAACCAATCCGCAACTTTTCGTTCGTTCCAGAATCCTCCATCTGGAGCGTCTGACTGCTACATACCCAATCTCTGCATCAAACAATCAGCAATCCTTTGGGCTGCACCTGGTTGTCCCATTCTCTGCACTCCATTTTGGGAAATTAGGTGAAGTTCATCAGGGTTATTAAATAACGATCGCACAACTTGGCCCACTTTTTCCGGTTGTTGGACTAAAATGATAGAACGCCCTAGGTGACGGCTTTGAGCTTCGGCAAAGGCTGGGGTAAATTGAGGTCCCTCTCCAGGTATGGTAATGGCTGGCTTGCCTAAACCCACAAATTGTTCCGTGGCTGTTCCCGCCATAGCGATCGCTAAATCTGCTAAATATAAACAATCATTGTAGGCGTTTTGGGTCAAGACTAGGTATGCATTATTTTGTTTAAATGTCAATGCTCCGTTATCATTGATTTTAACGGGCAACTCAACTTGCTGTTGGGAACGCCAACCCAGGGATTGTAGGGTTTGGCAGAACTTATCTAGGTCTAGGTTAGGGGAAATAGCAGCCAAAAACAAGGCATTTTGGGAATAACGCCGTCTCAGCTCTTTTTCCCGCAAGTCTGCCATCAGTGAAGATACAGCAATGGCGATGGTTTCCCAGTTGTTGTATGCTTCAGGAGGACGGGAACCGGGTAGGAGGGTAACCACTAAAGGGCGAGCTAGTTCTTCCCATTCGGCATTGGCTCTGAAAAAGCTTTGACTGGGAAAGGTGGGTTCCAAGCCATCCATCATGGGATTGCCTAAATCAAAGGCTGGGACTGACATTTTTTTTAAAATTTTGGTAGTGAGAGAATCCCTGGGAAATACTCCTTGACAACGGCGACGAGTCATTAACCAGCGTTCCCAAGGATGGTATATGGAGCCAGAAAAGTTTTCCCACTGTGCCCCTTTGGTGTGGCGTTGGAGTAAACCGGCTTCATCCCGCACATAATATTCTGACTTTGCTGTCCCTACAAAGGCATAATTAGCACCACTCATCCAAGCGAACAATAGGGGAACTATATCTCCTACCGCCAAAATTGCACATGGGGTATGGGATTTTTTTTGTGTATTTACCCAGCGACGGATGGCTTTGATTTGATTCCAGGTAAGCTTGAGCAATCCACCCCGAACATCACGCATTAATTGATGTCCATCCATATATATAAAACCGCCGGAAGGCATGGTCCGAACGGAACCAATTACAGGAATATGCAATTCTTGATATTTCTTCCCTTCTCCCACTATAGGTAATGCAAATATTTCTGGAGGGTTGGATGACGATTGCAGCGCTTGTACAATTCTAGCTGCAATTACATCTTCTCCATGACCGTTACTTAAAACAAGTAACTGGAGTGGAGGATTTATATTTTGGTTTTTACTGGTTTGGGGTAAGGGGGATTTATTCATAGGAGTTCGGAGTTCGGGGTTCGGGGTTCGGGGTTCGGAGTAGGGGTGGGGTTTCCCCGCCCGGAGTGAAGGAGGGAAGGAGTAGGGGTGGGGTTTCCCCGCCCGGAATTTTATATTTTTGATTTTGAACTGGATTTTGTATTTTTAAGGCTCAGAAACAAAAACTTACTATTTAATGTCTGGGATGGCAAGAGGTATACATGGGGAAAATGACAGCAATAAGGCTGGAAGTTAGGAGTATCCCTATTACTTAACCTCGACACAACTAACTCCCAGTCGTTCGGGTTATTATCTTATGCGAAATTATCCTACTATAATTTTTACTTTAGCTACTTTAGCTGCTAGTAATACCACTCAACAAGCTGTAGCTGAACCGATTAAAGTTGATAGTAAAACAGAAACTTCTAGGGATGTTGTGGTTCCCACTCAAGTAGAAAAAGTTCCTAGAGTCGATAATACTGCACCGCCACAACCGCTAGTAGAGATAGAATTTTCTCAGAATCAAAAAACTGGTAAAAAAACTGTCAAAAATAACAATATAACCCAGAAAAAAGTAGCACCTACGGCTCAAGTAAATAATTCGGTAGTTATTCAAAATACCCAAACAAAACCTGTTATCCAAGCACAACAAATACCAGTTAAAAATCAGATCAAAAAAACACCACCAAATCAAGATTTAGTTGTAACTGCTACCGATGTAAAAGTGCTAGGAGTTACTCAAGAATTACAGAACATAATTCGTAGTACCATTAAAACCCAGCCTGGAGGTCAAACTAGCCAGAGCCAGTTACAACAAGATGTACAGTCAATTTTAGAGACTGGTTTATTTGCTAATGCCAAGGTTAATAGTAGCAGCACAAAAGATGGTTTGAGTGTAGTTTATCAGGTACAACCTATTACCGTGCGATCGCTACAATTAAATGGGGCAAAAATACTCAATTATCAAGTTATCAATCAATACTTTGCATCCCAAATTGGTAAGCCTATTAGTCCCCAAATATTAAGGCAAGGGGTAGAAAAAATTAACAAGTGGTACGCTGACAAAGATTATAAGTTAGCTAGGGTATTATCTATTAAGCCAAACCGCCAAGGCATTTTAACCATGAATGTAGCTGAAGGCGTAGTCAGAGATATCGAATTTAGTTTTGTGAATGATGATGATGAGACTGTTGATAAAAAAGGTAAACCAATTAAAGGACGTACCAAACCCGATTTTCTCAAAAAACAAATTAAATTGCAGCCTGGTCAAATTTTCCAAGAAAAATTAGTCAGACAAGATATCCAACGACTGTATGGCACTGGGTTATTTTCTAGTGTCAATATTGCCCTAGAAGGGGATGCTAATCAGGTAAAGATCGTTTACCAACTGAAAGAATTAGGAGCGCGTTCTGTTAACCTTGGTGGTAATTACAACGGCGACCAAGGAGTAGTCGGTAAATTCACTTACCGCGATCGCAATGTGCGTGGTAACAATAATGCCTTGGGTGTGGATGTGAAGGTGGGTAGGCGACACATTGGGTTTGATACTAAGTTTACCAGTCCTTACCGCCCTAGTAATCCTGATCGCTTGGGCTATACCATCAATGTTTTTCGTCGCCGGGGATTGTCAGAAACCTTGGATGACTCAGTTAGACTACCCAATGGCGATAAAGCCCGTAAAGGAGAAATTGGTGCCAGCCTCAGTTTCCAACGACCAATTGATGGTTGGGACACTTCCCTAGGATTTAATTATACCCGTATTAGCATCCGCGATCGTAAAGGTAACATTAGCCCAAAAGATTCCCAGGGTAATTCCTTGTCCTTAAGTAACAATGGGATTGACAATCTCGCCACTGTATCTTTTAGTGCCACCAAAGACCGTAGGGATAACCGTTTCAATCCTACCAACGGTTCCATTCTCCAACTCAGTACAGAACAATCTATACCTATGGGATTGGGAAATGTATCCATGAATCGCCTCAAGGCAAACTACAGTCAATTTAAGCCAGTTAATTTATTTAAATCTGACAAACCCCAAGTTTTTGCCGTAAATGTTCAGGCAGGTACAGTAATTGGCGATTTAGCATCCTATGATACTTTTAATTTAGGGGGTTCCAACTCAGTGCGGGGTTACGGTTCTGGGGATATTGGCAATGCACGTACTTATGTACTCGCTTCCGCCGAATACCGCTTTCCCGTATTTAAAGCTATGGGAGGTGTGGTATTTGCTGACTTTGCCTCGAATTTAGGTTCTGGTAATACCATTGTGGGTAGTTCTACGGGAACAAACAGTCAACCAGGTACTGGTTTTGGCTATGGTGCAGGTTTGCGCTTCAACTCTCCCCTGGGATTACTCCGGGCGGACTATGGTATTAATGATCGCGGAGAGAGTAAACTACATTTTGGTATCGGTCATCGTTTTTAACCGGATAAGTGAATTAAAGGTAGATATTATGGGAGTTAGAAGGGAAAAAACGAGAATGCTGCATGTAAAAGTTTGTCAAATTTTTACATGAATGACCGATTTGGGATGATAGATTTTACATTCTGAGGAATTAGCCCTAATCTACAATTTAAAGTAAAAGAACCCAGACGCAAATCTCAAATCGCAAAGGCTATGCTAACTGGTACAACATTACAGGGTGGCAAATATACCTTGACTCAAGAAATTGGGCGAGGTGGTTTTGGTATTACTTTTAAGGCAACTCACCACTACTTAAATCAGGTGGTGGTGATTAAAACCCTGAATCACAAGTTGCAAAAACATCCTGATTTCGCCAAATTTGGCAGTCAATTCCAGGATGAAGCCAGACGCTTGGCTACTTGCATTCACCCGAATATTGTCAGAATTAGTGATTTCTTTGTGGAAGATGGGTTACCTTACATGGTGATGGAATATATTCCTGGGGAAACTCTGGGTGAAGCATATGTCCTACCGGGAATTCCCCTAGCAGAAGCCACAGCAATTCATTACATTCGCCAAATTGGAGCCGCTTTACAGGTAGTCCATCATAATGCCTTGCTACATCGGGATATCAAACCGGATAATATTATCCTTCGCCAAGGAACTCAAGAAGTAGTGCTAATTGACTTTGGCATCGCCAGGGAATTTAACAGCGGTGTCAAGCAAACCCATACAGGTATTGTGTCTGAAGGTTACTCTCCCATAGAGCAGTACCTTTCCCAAGCACCCCGTACACCCGCCACAGACGTGTACGGCTTGGCAGCCACCCTGTATGCATTACTGACAGCCCAAGTTCCTATACCAGCATTATTGCGCGATCGCGAACAAATGGCATCCCCCCGGGAACTCCAACCCCATATCAGTGCATCCGTCAATCAAGCTATCATGCGGGGTATGGCTGTAGAAGCACGTTTTCGTCCCCAGACAGTAGAACACTGGTTGCAGTTATTACCTGGGGTTGGCACAGTTCCAGTTACCCAGCCAGTACCAACTCAAGCAGTACCCACCATCAATTTAGCCGTTCAGCAGCCTCCAGAAGTACCACCACAGCCATCAATTCCCCAGCAACCTCAAAACCCTCTTAATCAAGAAAAACAACCCGTAAATAATTTATTACCCCGGAAGAAAATGGCTTTACCAAAAGTATCGCCAAAAATTTTCATGGGTATGGGAGTAGCAGTCTTAGCAGCCACCGCCGGGTTTGGTGCTACGAATATGCTGTTTTCATCTGTAAAACAACCAGCTTCCCAACCAGTAGTAGAAAAGCCAGTTAAGAATACTTCTGGGGAGGCATTCCCCATTCAAGAAACCCCATCTCCCCAAGCCACACAACAACCTTCCATTCAACCAGCTGCACCTAAATCTAATTCCCGACGGATACGGAAACGACGGAAACGCAAATATCGGCAAAGAAATTATCCCACCCGTAGTGTGAGCAACACATCATCGAAAAAATCACCGAAAAAAAGTTCAGAAAATTCTTCAGAAAAAACAAAAATCAAAACTCCTAAAACTCCCAAATCTGTTCCTTCTCCATCTTTGGCAGATAGGTTACGTAAAATTAGGGTAGATAGGTTACGTAAGATTAGGGATCGACGTACAACTTCTCCAGCTCAACCAAAATCAAAATCCCAGTCTCCGAAAAAACCTGTCAGAGTTCCTAATTCTGTAGTTGTACCAACTGCACCAGCTAACAAAGGTTCTAACTCATCGTCTGTGGTTGTACCTACTATAAAAGTTAAATCTGGTTCAGCTGCTAAAAACTTGATGCAAACAGAAAATAAACTCATGCAACAACAGTAATGAAGATTGGAGTTTAAAAAATTGTTAACATTATTTTCAGCTTACTACTTGCCCCTTTCCTGATCCCAAACTCAGGTTATGTAGGGTCTGCTGAATAACTATAAAACATTGATTTATCAATGCTTTGAGGCTATTTATTGGTTCATAAGTGCAAGGGAATTAGGATTTTATACCAATTCAAATAATGTTTGCGACACATAAATTAAATTACTCGTAGGGGTTTAGCAGTGCTAAACCCCTACCCATCTGTCGCATTCTTTTTTCAAATTGGTATTAGATTTAAAATTCTTGCATCTGTAATTTTTGATGAGAAAAATAATAAAAAAAAGAGGTCCCG
>JASJCJ010000120.1 GCA_030066045.1 Calothrix sp. MO_167.B12 | reverse complement strand
CCAAAAAATCAATTATCCTGTAGGGGCACGGCACCTACAATATTCTTCTATAGGTTGTAAGCTGACTGATGCCGTGCCCACCTCAACCGATTGAATATTCGTAAGCAAAAACTATGGGTTTCAAAGTAGATGTGGTTTATCTATGGGGTAATAATTCTAAATTCTAAATTCGCTCATTCCCCCTGACTTTCTAGCCAAGCTAATAAATCATTTCGGCTGGAAAAATCTAACAAAGCTTCCCCCAACTCTTCCAGTTTTACCACCGATAAACCACGAATACAAAGTTCCAGTTCTGAGTCTAGTTGTCCAATGCGGCGTTTGAGAAGACGTAGTACTAAAGAAGCTTCTCCTTCCTGCATACCTTCAGCTTTCCCCTCAGCTTTCCCCTCAGCTTTCCCCTCAACTCTACCCTCAGCTTTCCCTTCAGCTTTCCCTTCAGCTTTCCCTCGAGCAATAGCTTCAGCAACTATATCTTGATAAATAACAGACTCCCGCATAATTTCCTCCCGTAACACTCGTGTAATTACTTCCTTCTCTAATATTAATCCTGCCAGAATTGAAGTTGCAGCAGCCACATTACTTTGCTCTTTTCTGTTGGGAATATTTTCAATTCTTCGAGCAATTTCCTGCAAAGTCTGGATTTTATCTTCTGTACGGCTCAATATTACAAATGGTAATAAACCAGGAAATTGTAACAATTCTGCTTTTGGTTGTTCCCAGAGTCGAATCACTTCAAACTCGTGACGAGTTCCAGAAATAGCAAATACATTCTGTTGCACCAACACCGAACTAGATGGCTTCAAGTAAATCACCACTTGACGCATCTGCTTTTGGGGATAGCGTCGATACACCCGCAGACGATAATCTGCCATGCGAAAGGGAATATCCTTATCCGGCTGGGTTTGAAATTCTAAATGAAGTATCAACTCCTGGGATTCCATTAAAATCAAAGCGTCAGCACGAATTGGTTCCACCAACAACTCTGTAGGACTCAATTTGGTTAATCCAATTGGTTCTCCCAACAACCATTGGGCAAAATCAATACTGAAGCTTTCGACGAGTACTTTGCAGACATTATCAAACATGACCAGATTGTATCAGATATAAGGGTAGCAGCACGAAATGTCATCAATGTTCCGTCAACAGTAAAATCAAGAAAGAATCTCATACTGTTCTTCAGACAGAACAAGCTATGCAAAATACTGATACATTAATTACTGGCAATACAGTACTAGGCTTAGAACTATTTCACGTACAAACCAATACATCATATGAATTTCCTCTAAGTAATTCTGTAATTAGTATTGGTAAGCCCAATGAACAAAAGCAACCAGATATAGATGTTTCTCACTTACCTGACGCGGATATCATATCCCGCCACCATGCAGAGATTCGTATAGAAGGCAACACCTACTATCTTCAAGACTTGGGTAGTTCTAATGGCACATATATTCATCAAACTCAATTAGAGCCAAATACTCCCTACCAACTCAATTTAGGTGATAAAATTGACTTTGGTCGAGGAAATAAAGTTACATTCATATTTCGATACAAACAAGCAAATCAATCAAGTAACTTAGCGATCGCAAACTCTACAAGTATTCATCCTCAAGGGATAGAAGCAAATCCTGTGGCAACTTCTACGAACCGGAGTAGTAGGCTACTAGGATTAGTATTAATAGTAGCAGGGGTGATAATTTTAGCCGCCAACACTCGTATTGGTATTTTTGTCGGCATACCTAGTGTGTTGTTATGTCTTGCGGGAATTTTTATCCTCACTCAACGGCGTTTTAACCGGAATATAGGATGGATTTTAATCGGGTTGGGTGTGGCTGTGATTCTATTTACTGGTAGGATACTTGCTCATTTCAATTTATTATCAATTTTGACAGCATCAGCTTTGTTATTTGCAGGTTATCAAATATTTACGAAAGGAAAAATTCTCAATTATGGCTGGCAAGATATTAAAAGATTATTCAAAAAATAGGATGTTATATTGACCAAATAGTAATCGGTATTAACTCCCCAAATTAGAATTTAGAATGAGCGAATTTAGAAATTTTCCCCCAACTACATTCTGCATTCTTAATTATTCATTCACAATTTTTTCCCGTAACCCTTGCCCCTCGATTTATTGATGGGGAAGACCGAATTTTGCTTATGCCGGGGAACTCTTTCGGTAGTTGTTCATTGAGGAAACCACGCCATTTGCTCTTAGTGGGAAACCCACAAGACCGCAATGGCTCCCCAAAATCACACTACCTCTCCACCGCAACTTCTCACTGTTAGCGCAGCATAAGAGTGCAGGAGGCTAACTGATAACTCATAACTTACTTTTGTCTGTAGAACAGTATTACAAATTACAAATAAACTACATTTTTTGTTTAGGCAATTGTTTCCTTTCCCTTTCTCTTGCCCCTTGAAGCTTCAACTTTTGAGCCAATAACTGCTATAGGTTTGACAAAGTACTGGCAGGTAATCAAAGTTACAAGAATTTAGTTATCCATAAACCAATTTTAATTTTCTCGAAGAGGTAGGATAAAAATAGATATTAACCTATTTAAAATTGTTCCGGTTGATATTAACAAAATACTCCTCACAAATACTAATGCGACACCCACTTCATCAGGTTCCATCCGATAAGTATTTAAGTATTTTTTTACCATTACTATGTTTGACAATTCTTTTGGCAATGGTAATGGCTGTTATACCTTTACAACCAGACATGATGAGTTTTGCTTTAAATAGTCTCAAAGTTGTAAAATATTGGGATGAAGCAGCAAAGATTAGAGCTGCTTTTGCTATGGGATTAGACTTTCTCTATTTGGCTGTTTATTCAACTACCTTAAGTCTTGCTTGTATCGGTGCTATTCAAGTTTTTCAAACAGTGCGTTCGCCTTGGCAATCATTTGGGATAGCTATTGCTTGGGTTCAATGGTTGGCAGCATTTTTCGGTATAATAGAAAATGTTGCTCTGACAAATATTTTGTTTAATAATGTCAATAATATTTTGCCTCAAGTTGCTAAATGGTGCGCTATCCTAAAGTTCATGCTCATTATTTTAGGTCTGACCTATATAGTTGCTGCGGGAATTGCAGGTATTAGATATTTTGGAGCACAAAAAAATTATTTTTAACCCCCCAAAATCAAATATTGATTATATCTTGTTCAGTTAAAGAGTTATCATTAAGACCGCAGGGGTTCAGGGAGCAAGGAGAAAGAGTTTTGAAATTTTTGTTTGCACTGAACATGATATTAACCAGGGTAGTATGGGAATGTTGACAAAAATCAGAGGATTATTTTTTGTAGGATTAGGCTATATGCTTTCACCATTATCTTGGTGGAATGATTTGTTTTTCAATCTTCCCATTGCTTACCTATTTGGATACCTTTGTAGTTGGATATTTCCCGATTTATTTCTAGCAGGGACAATTGTGGGTTATTGGTTATCAAATGTTTTGGGTATCTTGATGATGCAAATGGGAGCTACAGATATTTTTCTGGGGGAAAGACCAAAAAATCTCAAAAAAGATATGGCAATTGGTTTGGGGAGTTCAACAGCATATACTTTGCTCATTCTTGGTTTAGTTTATTTTCATGTTTTAGCACTACCCGATTTTTTGTTTGGTAATTAATCATCAATATCAGAAATTATCAGCCTATAGTTGATTCCTTGATACAATGATTGTGCTTGGTATTTGCAGTTTGGCGGAGAAACCATCATGAATGTTTTGCAAACTGAACGGTTACTCTTACGTCAACAAACCCTTGCTGATACAGAATCCCTATATAGGATTTTTTCAGATCCTATCACCATGAGCTTTTGGCCATCACCTTTCACCTTAGAAGCTACAAGCAAGTGGATTGCACGTAATATCTACAACTACTCCCAACTAGGATGGGGACGTTGGGGTGTTATCCTCAAGGAAACCCAGGAGTTAATTGGAGATTGTGGTATTTTGCTCCTAGAAATTGATGGAGTATTGGAACATGACTTGGGTTATATTATCCATCATCCATACTGGCAATATGGATATGCCACAGAAGCCGCTCAAGCTTGTAAAAAATATGGTTTAGAAACCTGGAAAATTCCCAGATTAGTTGCTAATATGCCAATCGATCATCTTGCTTCCATCAGGGTAGCTCAAAAAATTGGCATGAATTGGGAGAAAACATTTAATAATCCCAAAAATCGCAATATTGCTACCCATATCTATGCAGTTTATCCATAAGTCTGCTTCAATACTTCCTCTATAGAACCCATCTGTTTGAATTGCTCAATCATGCGATCCGCTTTCGTTTTTTTAGTTTGGAGAATCGTCTTTAGGGGTTGTAAATATTGAATATCCGAGTCTGCTGCTAATGCATTTTCAGCAGCTTGTAAAATCTCTTGACTCTGGTTAAAAATATCTTCATTGTGGAAACCTTGTTGTGCAGAAAATTGATGTAAGGCTGCATCCGGTATTACTGCTCTACCTGGTAATGATGTATCTAAAATTAGACCCTTGAGTAAAGCTAAAAACCCCCCATAAAGAGAAAAGTCATCACAACTATCAAATGCTTTAAATTCAATTCTGCCTACTTCTGCCGGGATACCTGCTACCTTTGTTAGCTCAGGATTACTGGTAATGAGTTGTTCTTTATTTTCGAGAAAAACTAATGCCGCTGACCTTTTTCCCGTTCTATAAAAGGTTCTAATTGATAGTCCTGACGATAAATTACCTTGATTAAAAGGAGAACTGTAGCTAAACGGAATTATATAAGGACTGTAATAAGTCAGTTTTTGACCAATATCTATCAGTTCTTTTGGTGATAACCCAGCCATAGAAATATTCAAATCTGGACCATATGTCACCATATAAATAGTGGCAGTTTGTTCCTCTGGATGAGCCTGTAAATATTTAATTTCAAAATCATTAAATGGGGTTTGCGGCTGAAAAACAGAATGATAAGGATTAAAACTGATTAGTACTGGTTCAAAACCAAATTCAATTGCTATTTGACGTAACAAATTAAAACTTGTAGTCAATTCTGCAATTGTGCCTGCAATATCATTATGTATAGTTGTTCTAATTTCTATTCCTTTAGGAATACAATCAATTACCCGCTTTGGTTGGGAATCCGCAAATCTTTCAAATCCTTCTATGTACCACCTTTTTTCCCTAATTCCTGCATCTCCTACCCTGAGCTGTAAATTATCGTCAGGATATACAGGTAGTTTTTCTATAATTTGGTTAAAATCAACAAATTTGGTTCTATTAAAATCAGCAAACTTTCCCAAACTATTGAGAAAAGCTACTTCATGCTCAATACCATAAGAAAACATGATTATGCCTTTTTTTAATAACTATTTTTACTTGCAACAAAAATTATCATTTTCCAGATTTTTACATTTAAACTAAGACAACATATTTTGTTGTCAAAATACCATAAATTTAACATTAATTTCTGCTGTAATTAGATTGGATAAATATATGCATAGCATAGGATTATGGCATTCTTATGAAGATTTATACAACAAAGAATATGAATAAATATCTCAAAATGTTACCAAATGCCATCAGATAGAAATATTCAATTAGGTAAATTAAAGAAATAAATTATCCTATTTTGGACTTGCAAGACTGATGGTAATCCCCCCTGCGGGCGGGGAAACCCCACCCCTACTCCCCACACTCCCCTAGAGTCCCATCCAAGAATTAACGATCGCTCAGTTTAATTGTTGCAAGGTTACTTTACAAAATTTATACATCAGCATTTATACTACTAACAGCTTTGGCAAAACGCACCACAATCAGTGACTGCAACCCAGGCTAGTATGGACTCAGAAAAGCTAGAGGCGTGAGTTTATGACAAGTGCTGTTCAATCTCCTTACAGCAGTGAACAAGTTGCCGCTTGGCTGCGTGGACTGTTGACTATTGCTTGGGCTGATGGTGATTTCGATGCCCAAGAGAGGGAATTAATAACTAGTATCACCCAAGATGAACTGGCTCAGGGGGTGAATTTAGAATCATTCGAGGCCATTGAACCGGAAGAACTAGCGGCTGTTTTGGGTGAAGGTACTCCCTTGGCAGAAAATTTTTTGCGGACTGCGGTGATGGTAGCGATCGCAGATGGGACTTATTCTAAGAGTGAGGACTACCTTTTGCACCAGTTATGTACAGCCTTAGGGGAGCCAGAGAATATTTTAGAAGCCCTGCGCCATACCCTAGAAAATGGAGAGCAATTAGCGGCAGCGATTCCAGCGCAACCATCCAAACCCCACCTAGATCCCCTACATCCCCTGCGGGATTGGCTAGATGGGTTAGACATTGAAGACCCCAGAGTAGCCCGCTTCCTGTGCAAAATGATCCCCTCTCAGTGCCCTTTTGAACGGGATATCACCCTATTTGGACGCAAGATTGTCCACATTCCTCCCTTGTGTAAACTCAATCCTCTGTATGAGCAAATGGTCGGTTTACGTTTTCGTGCCTTATCTTATTTGGCAGATGATTGTGGTGAGGATATTTCACCATATATTTAAGTTAGTGATTCGTGACCGACATAAACTATTAGCGGTGAATGAAACATAGTTTACTCGCCTTAATTGTTGCAGTCAGTGAGTGGTTTGTATTTGCTGCTCACTGCTAACTAGCTTGATAAAGGAGTGAAGGAGGGAAGGAGTGAAGGAGGGAAGGAGTGAAGGAGGGAAGGAGTGAAGGAGGGAAAGAGGGAAGGAGGGAAAGAGGGAAGGAGTGAAGGAGGGAAGGAGGGAAGGAGTGAAGGAGGGAAGGAGTGAAGGAGTAGGGGCGGGGTTTCCCCGCCCAGAGTGAGGGAATTATTTTTATCGGCAGGTTGTGAGATGTGCTCGTGGGGGAATAACTTGAAAATACTTAGCAGTTGACAGTTGACAGTTGACAGTTGATGGTTAACAGTGGGAAAACATATTTTATCCTTGGTTGTGGACAAAATATTGTTCAATGCAATTTATTGATCGAGTAGAAATTGAAGTTGAGGCTGGTAAGGGAGGTGATGGTATTGTTGCCTTCCGCCGGGAGAAATTTGTCCCAGCTGGGGGTCCTGCTGGGGGAAATGGAGGACGTGGTGGCTCGGTGATTTTCACTGCTGTGGAGAACTTGCAAACCTTACTTGACTTCCGATATAATCACCGTTTTCAAGCTGAAAATGGTGGCCGTGGGGGTCCCAAGAATCGTACAGGAGCATCAGGAAAGGATTTAATTATTGAAGTTCCCTGTGGTACAGTAGTATGCGATCGCGAAACTGGGGAATTAGTTGGAGATTTAGTTACCCACGGACAAACCCTAGTGGTGGCTGAAGGGGGAAAAGGAGGACTGGGTAATAAACATTTTTTAAGCAACCGCAATCGCGCCCCTGAACTAGCTTTACCAGGATTACCGGGGCAAATTAGACAGTTACGTTTGGAGTTGAAATTACTGGCAGAGGTGGGCATCATTGGACTACCCAATGCCGGTAAATCTACCTTGATTTCCGCGTTATCAGCAGCACGTCCAAAAGTTGCTGATTATCCTTTTACTACCTTAGTACCGAATTTAGGGGTAGTACGCAAACCGACTGGTGATGGTACGGTATTTGCGGATATTCCCGGATTAATTGCTGGAGCATCCCAAGGTGCGGGGTTAGGACATGATTTCTTAAGGCATATTGAACGTACCCAGGTATTGTTACACTTGATTGATGCCACTAGTGATGATGTGGTAGGAGATTACCAAACTATTCAACAAGAGTTACAGGCTTATGGACATGGTTTAGCAGCACGTCCCCAGGTATTGGCATTGAGCAAAATTGATGCAATAGACAGCCAAAATTTGGACTTGGAAGAATTGGCAACTGAGCTAAATCACCTTTCCCATGCTCCGGTGTTCTCCATATCCTCTGTGACAAGTACTGGCTTAGAACCAATGTTACAAGAAATTTGGGCAATTCTCGATCGCTTGAATGCAGCAGAAATGGAAACAACTGTTTTTAGTTAGTAATTGTAGGAAAATTAGAAACAAACAGGGGAGCATCCGAGTAGTGATTAGTAAGTAGATAAAGGTGTTTTTCCCCTACATAGCGAGGGGATTGAATTCTTTATTACTTATTACTTATTGAATAATGGACAATGGAAGCTAAAAAAGGTTTTCGTGACTGGTTTGCAACGAACATGGGCATTACCAATGCCCGCAAAGAAGAGATATATTGTGACCTACTAAATTCGGTAACTTTACAGGATGTGAGTTACTGGCTACAAGTCTTATTTTCAGCTGCGATCGCCACCTTAGGATTAATATTAGATAGTCCGGCGGTAATTATTGGAGCAATGTTGATTTCTCCGTTGATGGGGATGATCCTTGCCAATGGTTTAGCATTTGCGGCGGGGGATTTAATCTTAGCTATTAGGGCACTTATAAATCTTGTGTTGAGTTGTTTGGTAGCGATCGCTTTAGCTTTCCTCCTGGTAGCTATATTACCCTTAAAAGGCCTTAATTCAGCAGAAATTGCGGCTCGGATTAAACCCAATGTTCTGGATTTAGTTATTGCCCTATTTTCTGGTGCTTTAGGTTCCATTGCTACCTGTAAAGTATCAAAAGGGGCTGTTACTTCCATTCCAGGAGTTGCCATCGCAGTTGCTTTAATGCCCCCTTTATGCGTAGTTGGATACGGTATTGGTGTCACAGTTAGTCTCAATTTACCCGATGGGCTGAAAATTGCCCGTGGTGGTGGTTTACTATTTTTAACTAACTTAACTGCCATTACCTTGATGGCAATGTTAGTATTTTTGACAATCAAAATCGATACTCCATCAATCCGCAAACAGGTACCACTTTGGCATAAGCAAGATCAGGAAAGTCATGGGGTACAGCAATTTCTAGAGCGGATTCCAGTTCCCACCACTCCTCTAGAAATTATTGGTAGTCTTCCTAGCCGTTTGATTGTCATTTTAATTCCACTTCTCACCCTGTTGTTTCCTTTAAGTCAATCTTTCACTCAACTTAACAAAGAAATCAATCAGAAACAAAAAGATAATCAAATTATCCAAATTGGTACGGAAATCTGGCGAGAACAGTTTGCCAATTTTCCCAACGGCGAATCTCGTTCTGATATCAACAAACTTTTAATTCGTGAACAAAATCAAAAATTGTTGATTCAGATGAATGTAATTACCAAAAAGTTTTATACCACTCAAGAAAAAAAAGAATATACAGAAATAGTTGCATCTCGTTTAAATAGAACACCCGATTCAATATCACTACAATTAATCGAAATTCCTACCGCTTCTAACGATATTATTGCCGATTTAGTAGCAGCAATTAAATCCCAAGAACAGGAAGCAACACAAGAGCTAGCACCCACCGTAACAGAAACCCAAATTAATTTTCTCAAAAGTACGGAAGCAGCACTACGAACATTCAAACTGCCTGCACCAGCTCAATTACTGCGTTATGAAGCCATCACTAGTAACGTGGAAGCTTTAAGCTTGAACCTTGTATATTTGAGTGATCGAGAAATTGGTGCAGATGCCAAAAATTTATTGATTGATGATATCAGAACCAGTCTCAACTTTCCCAATGCCCAAGTCCGGTTCCAAAGAATTTCTCCTGCTCCTGGTTCTATTACTTTCCCTCCAGATAGTACAACACTTCAACCAGCCAATACTCAGTTATTAAATCGTATTGCTCAAATCTTGAAACAGCAACCTAATTTAGGTCTGGAAATAATTGCTGATGTGGAGGGAGAGCCTTCTAAGGAGTTTACCCAACGCAGAATAGCAACAATTAAAAATTATCTAGTTAGCAATTTACAAATTTCTACTAATAAAATTAGTATTACTGCTGGAAAAGTTACAGCTAGACGCACAGTGAGTTTCAAAATCTTGAAGAAGGGTGAAATTTAAGGTAATACCATTGAATTGAGAATTGAGAATTTAGTGAAGGGTCACAGAACCCCGACTTCTTAAAGAAGTCGGGGTTCTCAAACCATTAGGCTACACTTGTTGAGAATGTTGCAAGTTATACCAATTCAAATAATGTTTGCGACAGATAAATTATTCGTAGGGGTTTAGCAATGCTAAACCCCTACCCATGTGTCGCATTCTTTTTTCAAATTGGTATTATGAATTCTACCCAAACTACACGATAGTTTGAAAACAGTTCCTAGGGGCTAAAATTTTACAACGCTATCGAAGAACACTTGAAAGATTTAGTACGACTAGCCGTTGCTCCTGTTCTGTAGTCTTTAACAGTAAGTTTGATATAAGGTTTTGTACCTACTTTACAACTTCCATTAATAGAACTGAATCCACCGTTATTAGTTTGTTTACCGACAGTAGCGTTTCTTCCCGGATTCCACATAAATTTATACCTACCACTTCCACCAGAAACCCTTGCAAAACAGTTGTATTTTCCTCCACCAAAACCCTCACAGTGCATGGTACTAACACTTAAAGATGCAGCTTGTGCGGAAGTTGCTAAACCAATAGAACCGAGGGCAGAAGCAGCTAGTAAACCAAAAACAGCTATTTGACGTTTCATAAATAATCAACCTTTTTTGTGTGTGCGATAAATTCAATTTCACAACCCATTCAAGGGCATGAAATTTTGAACTTGGGACAAAATGTGACTTTTTTGTCTTTCTATTCCCAGTATGTTTGATTATTTTCGTCAATAATTTGGGAAAATTCAGGAGTTCAAAAGTTTAAAAATTGGGTTAAATTCAGGTTGAAATGTGTAATTAAATGTAAGACGCTTACCTCACCCCCAACCCCTCTCCTTATTAAGGAGAGGGGTGAGGTTTTGATGTGTACTTCACTCTTTGTGGGAAATGCTATATCACCTAGAAATGATACGAATCAATAAAGCGATCGCTCAGTAGGAAGTAAGTAGAGAGATAATTAAAGTATCAGCATTCGTTAGGCATAGCTCATGAAACAACAACGCCTCAACGCCTATCTTCGCTTAATTCAAGGTTTACTTAGTTGCCCCCACGGAGAAGAGTGGACATTATTGCAACATAACGAACAACTGGTAAATCCGGAATTGGTAGAGGTGATGGAACAAGTTGCTCAACAACTCTCCCAAGAAGGCAAGTCTGAAGCAGCAAAGTTTTTACACCATTGGGCAGGACAATTAAACCATATCTTTGAAGAAGCCGTTCATGTCCATAGCCAGGATGAAAAATCCCAAGCTTATTTACAGTTAATTCAAGCTTTACTAGATTGCCCTGGTGGTTCAGAATCAGAGATTTTAGCCGCCAACCAAGATTTAATCGACCCCCGATTGGTGCGGATGATGAAACAGGTAGCTACCCAAATGGCTGCCCAAGGCGATCGGGAAACGGCCCTATTTTTAAGTAATTTAGCGGCGGAAATCAGCCGTAACCTAGTGCCAGTTAATACATTTAAAGCCAATCTGCACAAAGATGCCAAGGCAGCCAAGTTAGACAAAGAACAACCCCCTCCACAACCAGAATCAGTCCATCAACCAGAACCAGAACCACCACCAAAAAATCACACTGCTGATTTGACACCCATATTCCCATCCCCACCAGCAGCTACAACGAATCATAAGCTAGAACAACAATTAACAGCGATCGCAAATTCTTTAACCAGACTAGAACAAATGTTAGCTTCCCGACTACCACCACCAGATCCCCTCTGGTATATGAATGTATTAGAAACTGCCCATAAATCCAACTGGATTTTGTCCACAGAAGAGGTGGAAAAATTAATTGGAGTTAAACCTAGATGTGACGCTGGTCAAGAATCTTTTCAGCGTGGCTGTTGGGTATTCATGAAAGTAGGTAAAATGGGTTCCCAAACTGCTTGGCGGGTAATGAAGGAAGATGTGGAATGAGCTATATATATTAATGACCTAGCCATTCACTCGGCTTTCCGCGCAACTTGACAAGCAGAAAGATAAGAAAGCTGAATACTTCCTCCAAACTGTTGCTCAATTTTCTCCCTCAAACCAGCAAATAAAGCATCCCTACTGTGTATATCTAGTTTGATACATTGGGAGTAAGTATTCAAAAGTGTCAAATACTCATCGGTACTATAAGTAACTTTACAGGCTATATATTCAGATAACAAGTCTTTAAATTGACCTGATTCCATGACAATATCCGCAAGACCTCTGAGGTTATCTTCCTGCTTTTTTCTTCCTTCGTATCTGGCTAGAAAGGGAGCATATTTTTGATACACTGGCTCTAACTCTTGGTAAACTTCATACCGAGTTTCAAGATGCATATTCCACAGTAAAATCAAACAACCATTTGCTTTTAAAGCAGCCGCAGCTTTTGGATACCCCGTATTTGCTGGTATCCAATGAAAAGAAGTTGCGGCCAAAACTGCGTGAAATTTACCAACCTCTAATTGCCATTCTTCAAAACTGGTATTCTCAATTTTGACATTTACATACTGAGCGCAATTTTCCCGTGCTAGCTGACTTGCTTCTGAACTTGGTTCCAAGCAAACCATGGGAAAACCTAACTCAGCAAATCCTACCGTTGCAGTTCCAGGGCCACATCCTACCTCCAAAATTCTGGCATTTGTAGGAAGCTGGGCTAATTCTACAGCACGACTGATAAGTTCTTGGGGATAACGGGGTCTTGCCTTGTTATAAGCATCTGCAACCTGAGAATACCAATTTTTTCTTTGTTCTAGGTCTTTTTTTGAATATTCACTGATTTCTTGTTTCAAGTCTTTCATCACTGGTCCGTACAGGCTTGGTGAGTTTAATTGGTGGGTGAGTGCTAGGACGTGTTTTCTTTCCTCATTCCTAGGTTGGGTAGAACGAAACCAAACCCAACTGAGTGTATGGAAAATGTTGGGTTACTCTTCGAGAAGCCGCTCCGCGTCTACGTTCCTCAACCCAACCTACAATTGATACTAATAAGTTCTTGTGGATAACGGGGTCTTGCCTTGTTATAAGCATCTGCAACCTGAGAATACCAATTTTTTCTTTGTTCTAGGTCTTTGTTTGAATATTCACTGATTTCTTGCTTAAAATCTTTCAATTTCCAATCATACCCAGTACAGAAATTGTAATTAAATTTTGTTAAGATAAGACACGATGCTTAAACCCCCCTTCCCTAGCTTGGAGACTGTTGATGCTGCGATTAGAACATATCAGTAAAATATACCCCACAGGCGAAGTTCTGAAAGATATCAACTGGGAAGTTAAACCAGGCGATCGAATTGGTTTAGTTGGTGTCAATGGAGCTGGTAAATCTACCCAACTAAAGATTGTATCTGGAGACATAGAACCCACTGCTGGGGAAATTATCCGTCCTGCCAGCTTACACATAGCTTACCTCAACCAAGAGTTTGAAGTCGATCCTTCCCGGACGGTGAGAGAAGAATTTTGGACTGTATTTACGGAAGCGAATCAAGTACAACAGTCTTTGGGGCAGGTACAGCGAGATATGGAAAGTGCCTCACCAGAGGAATTGGATGAATTAATCCATAAGTTGGATCGCTTGCAACGACAGTTTGAAGCTTTAGATGGGTATGGTTTAGAAGCACGGATCGGTAAAATTTTACCAGAAATGGGATTTGAGCAGGAAGATGGCGATCGCCTGGTGAGTGCTTTTAGTGGCGGTTGGCAGATGCGGATGGGATTGGGTAAAATTCTGCTGCAAGAGCCGGATTTATTGCTGTTAGACGAGCCGACAAACCATTTGGACTTGGAAACCATTGAATGGTTGGAAGGCTACCTTAAAGGCTTAAATACCCCTATGGTGATAGTTTCCCATGACCGGGAGTTTCTAGATCGGTTGTGTACTCAAATTGTGGAGACGGAACGGGGTGTTTCCACTACCTATCTTGGTAACTATTCCGCATATCTGCAACAAAAGGCGGAAAACCAAGCTGCACAAATGAGTGCTTACGAACGCCAGCAGAAGGAGATTGATAAGCAGCAAGCATTTGTAGAAAGGTTTCGTGCCAGTGCAACCCGCAGTACCCAAGCCAAAAGTCGGGAAAAGCAATTAGACAAGATTGAACGCATTGATGCACCTACCGCTAGTGTGAGAGCCTTACAATTCCACTTTCCCCCCGCACCCCGCAGTGGTAGGGAAGTGGTGAAAATGAAGGATCTAACCCATATATACGATGATAAGATTCTATTTTTAGGTGCAAACTTGTTGATTGAAAGGGGCGATCGCATTGCCTTTTTAGCTCCCAATGGTGCGGGGAAATCCACTTTACTACGTCTGATTATGGGTATGGAATCGCCCACGGAAGGTAAAGTTAGTTTGGGCGAACATAATGTCATCCCTGGTTATTTTGAACAAAACCAGGCTGAAGCCTTAGATTTACACAAAACCGTCATGGAAACCATCCATGATGAAGTTCCCGATTGGAAAAACGAAGAAGTACGCACCCTTCTAGGGAAGTTTTTATTCAGTGGTGAAACGGTATTTAAACAGGTAGTTGCTTTGAGTGGGGGAGAAAAGGCGCGTTTAGCCTTAGCAAAAATGCTACTTACACCGGCAAATTTATTAATTTTAGATGAGCCTACGAACCACTTAGATATTCCAGCCAAAGAAATGCTGGAGTCAGCAATTAAAGATTATGATGGTACGGTACTAATAGTTTCCCACGATCGCTATTTTATTTCTCAAGTTGCCAACAAAATTGTAGAAATTCGCGACGGAGAATTTCGGGTTTATCTCGGTGATTACCACTACTATCTTGACAAAATTGCCCAAGAAAAAGAACAAGCCAGATTAGCTGCGATCGCTGCCGAAAAAGCTGCTAAAAAAGCCGCAAAAGCTGCTAAAGCGGCAGCGAAGAAGAAATGATTGCGTTTCCAGATATCATCAATAACTATAGATATAGGGTGGGCAATAGTTCACCTTATTTTTATTGAGAAGATTTATAGTAATAATTAATAAGTAATAAGTAGGACTTACACGAAATTATTTTGAAACCCTGATTTTTCGTAGTGGTAATTCAGGAATTGGGAGCATCTCAAATGTTTAAATTTGTAGTAGTGCGGGCATCTTGCCCGTTGTAGTGCGGGCATCTCTCTCGTTACAAGGTTTCACCTTGTAACGCCATTGTAAGGAGGCTCTGCCTAGGCTGTGTACTTTGATAGAATTTTCATGATTTTTGTTCATACATTTTTGGCATCACTCTCGTACCAAGGCAGAGCCTTGGTATGTGTTGCGGGAGGCTCTGCCTCGATTTGGAGGCGGAGCCTCCAGCCCTGTGTTCCTTGCCAGAGTCAAGGAACAAGTCTTGTCACACATGTGGGATGAATATTTATCCTGGAGGGGGGCACAAAGTCTACAGCCTAGGCGGAGCCTCCAAGCTTACTCCCTTCGGTGCTATTAAATGACCGAAAAATTGTAGGCGCTTGTTGAGGGACGAAACCCAGCATATCGTTGGGTTGAACGAAGTGAAACCCAACCTACATTATAGGTAATCTTCTGCCGGGAAGGGAGTAATGGGAGGCAGAGCCTCCAACGGATGTGTTTCCAGGCTCGCTTTAACCAACCTTGGGGGGTTGAATTCCTCTGGTTCTATAAGCAGTGCGTTTTGCGTCGGGGTAAAATCCCCGTTGCTCTCACATAATTCGCTCATTCTAAATTTGCTCATTCTACATTCTTTTAGCACTCCGTTTGAGACGCAAGCTTACCCAGATCATTTGCTTGAGAGGTTCAGGTACTTCTGGGTGTAAACCCTCCGAAATTTCTTCAAACATTTTGATTGACCCTGGATAAACAAAAACTGACCATCCTCCTTTGACAAAGTAGACACTCAAAGCCGACTCCTCAAGAAGGTAGGTTATACTCAAGTGTCTTTTTTCCTGGAGAGACTCCTTTATCTGCTTATTCTCCTTTTCCACCTGTTCAACTCGATTGAGATATTTCTGGGCAAATGAGTTTACAGTCCTTTGAAATGATTGCTCCTTTTGATAAAGACACTGCAAGTCCTGGTAATACATCTCAAATTCTGATTGCTTCTCGATTTGCGAAGCCATCTTGAACTCGAACCGACAGCTTCGGGAGTATTGCTCGAACAGGAAAAACTTTTCATTCATAAATGTCTCTCCAGTGCGAATTGCCTCAAGCCTTGCTTCATCCCCTTTCAGTCCTTGTCTAATCTCGATTGTCAGTCGGTATACACTATCGCAAACTAGCACTACGCAAGCCTGAAAGTTTTCGCTAATCCATTTGATGCAGGCTTCGATGCGCCGATTATCGACGAAATTTTCACTTCCAAGGCTGATTCCGAAAACACACTTTTGATACTCAGACAGTGAGCTACGTAGTCGAGCAGGAAATACCTTGGCTACAGTTGCCTTGTACCCATGAATTTGTATCATCTTTAAGTCGTATTTCTTTCCGTTGCACCAGATAGCTACGGCTCATTATACTCAGAAATAGGCGTTGCTTCCTTTGCGGAATGATTTTCTTTTCTCTCTCTAGCAGAAAATCTTTCTCTCGTTACAAGGTTTTACCAAGTAGATGCCATTTTAGGGAGGCTCTGCCTCCAGGCTTAATGGGAGGCAGAGCCTCCCTCTAGGTGTTTCCAGGCTCAGCCTGGAAACACCTTATTATAGGAGTTCGCGCTTACTTAGTTAGTACCATTTGTGTAAAGGACAAGGGATTCCCTTCTTATTTTTCACCCAGATCGCTAGGAGTAATGATACTCACAAATAGGGTATTACGGCGTTCAGATAAATCTTGAAAAGAATTTAGTTGATAGTAGTTGATGAATTAATCTATTAAACGTCAGTCTCAAATATCGCAAGTCGTAGCCGATCTGCTGACTCTTCTATTTCTACCAAAGACTCAAGACTAGCAACTACACTGCGTTCAATTCCTAAAATTTGCGCTGCTCGGGCAACAGCAGCTTTTTCTTTATCGTGGTATACGCCATCAGCACGGCTCATTTTTATTGCCTGATATAACATACAACGGCGAAAATTGAGAGGAAAATCATAATGAATACCAGCCAAGAGCTGTTCAATATCCGTGCCCTTTCCATCAAATTTGATGATATTTTCTTCTATGAGGTCGGATGGTACTCCCACCAGATTCTGTTCTTCAACAAACCAATCTAATTCTTTCTGGGCTAACTCGTCATCAGCACTAGCGATCGCCACTATTACTCTCAGATAATTCCTCGCGACATCAGTACTGATAGGTGCAGTAACGTTGTATTTTTTCTGAGCATATGGCGTTACTTTAAAACTAGTTTCAGTGACCATGGTTTTTTCCCTGTATGCTTTGCTATTGATATTAGGAGATAAAATCAAGTAAATTATCTATCTTGGGGATTAGATTGATTCTGGTTTATGGACCTATATCATGGTCTTTTTTAGTTTCCGTTCCTGCTTTAGCCTTACCAGCTGTAGCACTCCGTCTGAGACCCAAACTTACCCAGATCATCTGTTTGAGAGGTTCAGGTACTTCTGGGTGCAAGCCCTCGGAAATTTCTTCAAACGTTTTGATTGACCCTGGATAAACAAAAACTGGCCATCCTTCTTTGGCAAGGCAAGTGAACAAAGCCGACTCCTCAAGAAGGTAGGTTATGCTCAGGTGCCTTTTTTCCTGGAGAGACTCCTCTTTATGCTTATTCTCCTCTTCCAGCTGTTCAACTCGATTGAGATATGTCTGGGCAAATGAGCTTACCATCCTTTGAAAGGATTGATCCTTTTGATAAAGACACTGCAAGTCCTGGTAATACATCTCAAATTCTGATTGCTTCTCGATTTGCGAAGCCATCTTGAACTCGAACCGACAGCTTCGGGAGTATTGCTCGAACAGTAAACAGTTTTCATTGATAAACTTCTCTCCAGTGCGAATTGCCTCAAGCCTTGCTTCATCCCCTTTAAGTCCTTGTCTAATCTCGATTGTCAGTCGGTATACACTATCGCAAACTAGCACTACGCAAGCCTGAAAGTTTTGGCTAATCCATTTGATGCAGGCCTCGATGCGCCGATTATCGACGAAATTTTTGCTTCCAAGGCTGATTATGAAAACACACTTTTGATATTCAGACAGTGAGCTACGTAGTCGAGCAGGAAATACCTTGGCTACAGTTGCCTTGTACCCATGAATTTGTATCATCATTTAAGTCGTATTTCTTTCCGTTGCACCAGATAGCTACGGCTTATTATACTCAGAAATATAAACATGCCTATTTTCTTTACCCTTTAACCAACCTTGGGGGGTTGAATTCCCCTGCTTCTATAAGTAGTGCCTTTTGCGTTAATTGTATTTGTTAGCACTTCTTTACACGTACTGTCTAATTAGCGATCGCCCTAAATAAATACATACCCATGACTCAAACAATAAACAAAACACTAACATTTGAAGAATTTGTCAAATGGAAACCAGAAAACGAGCTATATGAACTACACAATGGGGTAATTGTAGAAGTGCCGCAACCAATTGGTAAACATGAAAATGTTGTAGGATTTTTAATTGAAAAAATCTTAGTAGAGTATGTACGTCTAAAATTGCCTTATTTCATTGCTTCAAAGGTGCTGGTAAAACCTGATGGTGAACAATCTGCTTATTTGCCCGATGTATTGGTACTAGATAAGCGAAATTTAAATAATGAACCATTTTATGAGCGAGAATCTACTGTTTCTCAAAGTGAATCAATACCGTTAGTAGTAGAAGTTGTAAGCACTAATTGGGGTGATGATTATGCCGTTAAATTTGAGCAATACGAGGATATAGGAATTTCAGAATATTTAATTGTTGATTACTTAGGATTAGGTGGTAAAAAGTTTATTGGTAGTCCTAAGCAACCTACCATTACTGTTTGTCAATTTATTGATGGTGAATATAAAACCATTTTATATAGAGGTGATGACGTAGTTCAATTAAAATCATTCCCAGAATTGAAACTGACCGCAAACCAGATTTTTCAATCCGCACAAGTGAATACTTAAGTAGGGCTTGCTGTTCGCGTAGCGTAGCGTTAGCTATAAAAGTCACGATTGTGGGGGTAGGCAACAGGCAACAGTTTCAGCCTTATTTTTAGTGTTTTTTTGTCCCAGAATAAATTTAGAAATGCAAGGATTTTAAACCTCAAATCCTTATTTCCTTGCACTTATTCCTGGAAAAATAACCTGAAAGCATTGATAAATCAATATTTTATAGTTATTCAGCAGACCCTAACATATATCTTGCACCTTCTCAATAAGGGTAAGGTGGACAGTAGGTGGGTTACGGGAAAATAAGGATTTCAGGCTCTGATTTTCTCAATAATTTTGTGGTGCAAGATGTAAGCTAAGTAGGGCTTGCTGAAAAAGTCTTTTGGTGGGGGTAGGCAACAGGCAACAGGCAACAGGCAACAGTTTCAGTCTTATTGTTGACAATTTTTTGAACTCCAAAAAATTGTCACGACTCGCGCTACCCAGAGCGACTGTCGTCGTCGCGGGGTCGCTCGTCAATGCAAGATTTTTAAGCCTTATACCCCTACTCTCTTGCACTTTTGACGACAAAAATAGCCTGAGGTGCTTACAAGATAAGAGTTTCAAAGTTATTCAGCAAGCCCTAAGTAAAAATACCTTGGCTACAGTTGCCTTGTGCCCATGAATTTGTATCATCTTTAACTCGTATTTTTTACGTTGCACCAGATAGCTACGGCTTATTATACTCAGGAAATATAAGAATGCCTGTTTTCTTTACCCTTTAACCAACCTTGAAGGGTTGAATTCCCCTGCTTCTATAAAGTAGTGCGTTTTGCGTCGGGGTAAAATCCCCGTTACTCCCACGTAATTCGCTCATTCTACATTCTAAATTCTTTTAACCTTTCCTCTATTTATTTTGATATGTCCAAAAAAGAACCGTGGTTAGCCACAATATTATCAACATTTTTACCGGGTTTGGGACAAATCTATGCCCAAAAAAGAACGAAGGGATTTTTGTTAATTTTTATTTATATATCTCTCCAATTGATAGCATTTTGGCAAATAGTGAGTTTGCAAGGCAATATAATCATTGGTTTGATTTTTTTCCCACTTCCTTTTCTTTTCTGGTTTTGGAATTTATCCGATGCCTTTGCTGTCGCTAAAAGTAAGAATAGTAGTGATTTTGAAGAGTTACGCCAAAGCACAAAAGACCCTTGGCAAGCCATGTTTTTATCTCACATATTATTTGGGATTGGTCACTTTTACATTGGTAAATGGTTATTTGGTATTTTTGCTGTTATTGTCATAATTCTCTGCTCAAGTGCTAGTCCTTTACTCGTTGCAATTATTTCACCTGGCATTGCATATTTGGCATATACTTTTACACCAAACCGTCGTGAAAGATCAAAAAAACTAGCATTAGCGATCGCATTAATCATGGTCGCTTTAAATCTATTATCAATGGGTTTTGCATTCGCCCTGAGAAACTACGGTGTTGAAGCTCGCTGGATACCTTCAGGATCGATGGAACCAACCCTGCATGGCTCCCTAAACCTATGGGAAGCAGATAGAGTGTTAGTGGATAAATTTAGCTATCACTTTCAAGTTCCACAACGGGGGGATATTGTTATTTTTTCACCTACAGAGCAACTACGTTTAGAAAGATACACTGGTGCTTTTCTTCATCGTGTTATTGGTTTACCTGGAGAGAAAGTAGAACTCAGGGATGGCAAAGTCTACATTAATAACAAACCTCTCAAGGAAGATCGGTACTTGTCTGCTTCTCAGGGTACATCAGTAGAAGTTTGCACCTCAGGAGTCCAACCACCTTTCCTAGCCCAGCCTCAGACCATACCGCCAAATTCATATTTAGTTTTAGGTGACAATCGCGGTAGCAGCTACGACAGTCGGTGTTGGGGGGTTGTACCGCGTAGTAACATTATTGGTAAAGTTTACAAGAGATGGTTCCCTTTCGACCGAGCCGGTGCAATATAAATCCCCAGAAATAAAAGGAATTATGGTGGAGGTAAGTAACTGGGTCAAATTAAATATAAAACCTCCCCCCGCCAGTAAGGTTCGATCTTACATTTAAGGGACTTCCAGATTAAAAAATATCCCAAAGTCATTTTACCAATCGTATGATTCGTAGGGGCGGGGTTACCCCGCCCCTACAATACTTGTCGTTACCAACATTTTTCTCAAATGTACCCTGCCTTAAAAATCAGATTCTACAACCCTTATTATTGCGTAGTGATTCTCAATAATTTTCAAGAAATTACAATTGAAGCAAGAACATGAAACCCTCTTCTGGCATGATTTTCAAGAGATGTTGGTAATGAAAAGCCCTACCATGTGGGATAATTTATTTTTTGGAAGTCCCTAATTATGCCTACCTACTTGTATACCACTACGTGCTAGGGAACAGGGAACTCTTAACAGGGAACAGTAAGCTATCAAAGGGTTTCCGGATTTAGAAATGTCCTAACGTATATGCGTAGTGCTATATCTGGTGTCACCATCCTTCAGGTAAATCCCCATCCGTGAGAAAGTAAGGTTGTTATAGTAAATAATATTTAATAAATAAAAAATTTTGTTATAGATTTGTATTGCAATAGATAGAGTAATAAAGACATCTACCCAGTTCAGGCTAAAGCCCAACAGTCGCGATGAGTGGAATATTACAAAAACTCTATGCCAATTTGGTCAAATACAAAGGTACTAGCGATCGCAAGAGTTGGCTACTAGCCCTTCTCGTGGCGAGTGTGGGTGTTAGTGCTGTAATCTTGGGTGTTCGGGAATTGAAGTGGCTGCAAAGGTGGGAGCTAAATGCCTATGACAGTATGCTGCGAATGCGTACTCCGGAAAAACCAGACCCCCGTATTGTCATAGTAACTATTAATGAGGAAGATTTAAGGACAAGAGGATGGCCATTGCCAGATAAAACCATCAATCAACTATTGACAAAAATCGAATCCTTTGGTTCAAGGGTGATCGGTTTAAATATTTATCGGCCAGGGCAAAAAAATTTTGGCGCAGGGCTGAAAAAACCCCAGCAGTTGATTGGGTTGTGCAAAATGAGTTCTCTGAAAGAACCCGAAATTTCGCCACCAGGGAATTTTCCCATAGAAAATATTGGTTTTGGTGATCTCATAACTGATGATGATCGAATTCTGCGTCGCGTTTTACTATTTGCTTCATCTAATGATAAAAAATGCGCTACTGATTTTTCTTTCGCCTCCTTGCTAGCAATTGATTACTTAAAAAAACAAGGTATTGATTATAAATTTCTGAGCAACAATAATTTTCAGCTCGGGAAAACCATCTTTCCCCAGTTGACGCGCGATTCTGGCAGTTATGAAGATTTAGATGCAGGGGGTTATCAAATACTGCTAAATTACCGCCACCCCAATCGAATTGCTCGCAAAGTTACCCTTACCCAAGTACTTAACAATCAGTTCAAGCCAGAAATATTTAAGGATAAGCTCGTAATTATTGGTATTACTGCTGCTAGCATTGATCGTGGTCTTTATACGCCCTACAGTGCTGACCCAGGACAACCTGTTAGCACAGCACCAGTATTAATTCATGCCCAAATTGCTAGTCAATTACTCAGTGTTGTACTAGATGGGCGATCGCTAATTCGATATTGGCCACAATGGCTAGAAACCATCTGGATCTTTGGTTGGTCATTATTAGGTGGTATTATTATCTGGCGTTGGCGACATCCCCTACCATTAGCAATAGTGGGAGGAACAGCCTTTATCTGCTTGGTTGGTATTGGTTTAGTATCGTTTTCTCAAGCAATTTGGATACCAGTAATTCCTCCCGCTCTTGCCTTTGGATTCACTGGCATTGGTGTTATGGGTTATACAAATTATCGCACCCAACAAGATTCCCAAAAAATTATTATCCAAGTTGAAAAACAAAAAGAAGCGATCGAACAGTTAAATACTATCCTCAATTCCAATACAGGTATTCAAGATACCCACAATCATTTTGATACAGAAGAAAAGAAAACAGGAGATTTTCTGTTGGGAGGGCGCTATAAAATCAACAAAGTCCTTGGTTCTGGTGGTTTTGGGTGTACCTATTTAGCAGCAGATACCCAACGTCCAGGTAATCCCATATGCGTTGTCAAACAGTTGATGCCAGCGCGTAGGGATACAAATTTCTTACAGGTTGCCAGGAGGTTATTTAAGACAGAAGCAGAAATTTTAGAAGCTGTAGGTAAACACAATCAAATTCCATCCCTGTTGGCATATTTTGAAGATAACCAGGAATTTTACTTAGTTCAGGAATATGTTAAAGGACCACTTCTCAGCGATGAATTGCCGCCTAAAAGTAAAATTAAAGATGAAAAATTTGTGATTGAAATGTTGCAAGAAGTTTTGCAAATACTGGTATTTATCCATGAGCATAGAGTAATTCATCGGGATATTAAACCTAGTAATATTATTAAAAATCAAGACGACAATCACTTAGTTTTAATTGATTTTGGTGCGGTAAAAACCATGCAACCACCAACAAGCGAGCAAACAGAATTGGCAACAGTAGCCATCGGTACGCGGGGTTATGCACCACCAGAACAATTCGCCGGACATCCTCGCTTGTCTAGTGATATTTATGCTTTGGGAATGATTGGTATTCAAGCAGTTACAGGTATACCACCCCACGACCTACCAGCAAATCCAGAAACTGGTTGTGTGGAATGGCATCAATGGGCAAAAATTAGTCCTGAATTGGTGGCAGTTTTAGATAAGATGGTAAGCTATCATTTTAGCGATCGCTACCAATCAGCAGCAGCAGTTTTAGCAGATTTGAAAAAAATTAAACTCTCTGATTCCTAGAATCATCATTTTATTATTCTGATAAATATTAATTTTCAATAGCGTATGAATCTGGAACAAAAAACCACAATCGAAGGAATTTACGAAGTATGTATTGGCGTTCCAGACGTGGTTGCAGCCATTCAATATTGGGAGCAATTTGGCTATCGTATTGGTAGAGAAGGCAAATTTTCTGCAACAGCCGCACAACAATTGTATGGGGTCAACTCTCCCTTGCGTTCGGTACGTCTCTACCATCAAGATACCGATCATGGTTTAATTCGACTGATGATTTGGCAACAACCCACTAATCGGGGATTAGGTACGGGTTCAGGTTCCATGAAAGTTAAAGGCAATCGTTGGGGAACAAGTTTAACTGGCGATATTTTAAATATTTTAAATCACATTGAGGAAGCAAAAGCTGCTGGTTGGGAAATTAGGAATACCCATCCTCATTGGGAAATTATTTATAACAAACAGCAAAAAAGTCATCCTTTCAGCTCACGCTTGTGTGGGGTAAGGGAAATGTTAATGCTACAACCCCTAGCGCGGCAAGTTTTGTTTCAAAGATTTGGTTATACCATCCCCAATTACGGACAGATTGACCCAACTTGTCTCATGGGGACCAGTCAATTTACCCATATGGGGATGATAGTGCAAGATGACAGCAAGGAAATACTGAAATTTTACGAACAAGTTTTAGGCTTATTGCGATCGCGTGATGATGTGGAAACTAGCTACGAATCTTCCCTGGCTGGTAGAGAAATCTTTGACCTCAAACCGGGAGAAAAGTTTTTTGTCACCGCTTTTGACGATCCCCGTTCCTCCCAGAGTGACTTTATGGCAGCACGCAGTGGCAGACTGTATATTATCCGCTTTCCTGAGCAGATAAATCTAGAATCCCGGTTTAGCTTTGCCCAACCTGGTAGTTTAGGAATGTGTTTGTATACTTACCGAGTACGGGGACTTAATGCATACTTTGACAGGGTTCAAGTTAGTTCAGTACAAAAATTTACTGCTATTGCCCCTAATGAATTTGGTGAGATGAGTTTTTCTTTTGTTGCACCAGATGGTTACTTCTGGACATTGGTTGAATATTGATGGCTGATGGAGACGCTACGCCCAAGTAATAAGTAATAAGTG
>JASJCJ010000119.1 GCA_030066045.1 Calothrix sp. MO_167.B12 | reverse complement strand
GAAGGAATTAATAATAAATTGAAGTTAATAAAGCGAAGTGGATTTGGCTTCAGGAATTTTCGCAATTTTGAAATTAGAGCTTTACTTTCTTGGCACTATGATATTAATTTAGCACGTTAAGTACGCAAGAGCCCTTTTCCTAAAGATAAAGGAACTAATTTCTGTGCCTCCGAATAAATATCACTACCACCAACAGATCGAAGACTATAAGAAACACCGCCCCCCATAGTTAGGTAGTTATCATCTGAACTGACAATTATATCAGTTACAAGATTAGTAATATCACCTTGATAAATTCTTATCAATCTACCATTCACAGCTAATTCACCTATGAACAAGCCACCGAACTCATATTGATTTATTCTCTTGAAAGTGACCTGTTTAGAGAAATCTGATTGACTGATATTCTTGTTCCTAAAATCTTCAATTAACTTACGTAGCTCTCTGATTTCATCCTCTTGACGGCGTAGCTGTACTGTATATTCATTAACAATCTTCTGTCCTCTTTTGCTAGTTTGGCGATTACGAGCTAACTCAAGCTCATTTTGTAGTGTTTGGATCAATTGATTCTTGTTTTGAATCAGTTTTTCCGCTTCTTTCTCAGGATCAGAATCTGCACTTGCAATTGCACTCTTTAGATTTTCCAGATTTTCTTTCTGATTCTTCAAGGCATACTGTTTACCTTGTATAATTTGCTCCTCAAGTGCAACATAAGCTTGCGGATCTTCTTGCCTTAACCTTTGTTTAATCTCCGCAAGTTTATTTTCAAATATCTGATTTTCAAGCTTTTTTTGATGCTGAATTGGATCAACACTAATGCCTCCAGATATAACTTCTATAAATGAATAGGAAATTTGACCAGCTTTGTAATATATAGTACTTGAAGCTAAATCTTTGGTAGTTTTCCAGAGAACATACAGGAAGGTTATGCTAATAAATAACGCTAGCCATCCAATAACTACACCAAACAAATATCCTTTAAAAAAATCATATTGTTCAGTTTCTAATAAGAATTTATCTATGATTGGACTGATTACACCACCCCCAATAACTATTAAAAGACCTCTATAACGCCGTGATTCTGATAATTCTTTGTCATCATTTGAAGCTCTCCAACTATCAAGGTAAAAGGTCATGCCTGCAATCATGCCAATTAGTAAAGAAATAATTGAGGTTTCGGGAATCATGACTATCTCACAGTAAAGTAATTAACCAAAGTTGCTATAACTTATTCTACATCCTCTCTAAAACGCGAATCCCCAACAAAGACAACCCCAACTTCAATGTCCGTGCGGTGACATCACACAACGCTAGCCGGGAAGTCCGCATGGGTTCCTCAGATTTCAATACTGGGCAATTCTCGTAGAATTTATTAAACTTGTCGCTCAATTGATACAAGTAATCACACAAACGATGGGGTAACAATTCTGTCTCCACCGCACCAATTACCTCACCCAATTGCAATAAATGCTTTGCCAGGGTAAATTCTGTTTCTGACTGCAATGTAATCTTGGCATCTGCACCCAACTGGGTAAAATCAATATTACCAGAACGCGCAATCCCCTGAGTTCGCACATATGCATACAACATATAAGGGGCTGTATTACCTTTGAGGGAAAGCATATTGTCAAAACTAAACTTATAGTTACTGGTGCGGTTTTGACTTAAATCTGCATACTTCACCGCACTAATACCAACCACCTGGGCAACATTAGCCACAAACTCTGGGGTTTCTTCCCTTTCTTCTGACTGTAACCTGGTTTCTAAGTCTGCACGGGCACGACTTACGGCTTCATCCAGTAAATCCCGCAACCGCACTGTATCACCGGCACGGGTTTTAAATTTCTTGCCATCTTCCCCTAACACTAAACCAAAGGGAACATGAACTAGTTCCACATCATCGGGAATCCATCCCGCCCGACGTGCTACTTGAAACACCCCTGCAAAGTGGCTAGCTTGTCCCGAATCGGTAATGTAAACAATACGCTTGGCTTTATCTTCTCGAATCCGGTAGCGCAGGGCGGCTAAGTCGGTGGTGGCGTAGTTGTAACCACCATCGGATTTCTGGATAATTAGGGGTAAGGGTTCCCCTTCCCGGTTGGTAAAGCCTTCTAAGAAGACAACGTTTGCTCCTTGGTTCTCTTCCAGTAAGCCAGATGTCTCTAAATCTGCTACTACTGCGGGTAAAAAGGGATTATAGAAAGATTCTCCCCGCTCTTGGAGGTTAATATCCAACAAATCATAAATTACTTGAAATTCCTGGCGGGATTGCTCGCAAAGCAACTTCCAGGCGTGGGTTGTATCTTCTGCCCCTGCCTGTAAGCGTACCACTTCCTGACGGGCGGTTTCTTGGAAGGCTGCGTCGGCATCAAACCGCTGTTTGGCTTTTTTATAAAAGGATACCAAATCGCCAATATCCAAAGCATTTGCGGTGGTGAGAGCATCTGGGTATACTTCCCGCAGGTAGGTAATTAACATCCCGAATTGGGTTCCCCAGTCCCCCACATGGTTTAACCGCAACACATCATGACCGCGAAATTCTAAAATTCTAGCAATACAATCACCAATTATTGTCGATCGCAAATGTCCTACGTGCATCTCTTTGGCAATATTGGGACTGGAAAAGTCCACAATTTCCCGTTGGGGGGTATCTGTGAGAGGAACACCCAAGCGAGAATCAGCTTGCATGGCATTGATTTGCCCTTCCAGGTATGCTGTTTTCAGCCGTAAATTAATAAAACCAGGACCAGCAATTTCCGGTGGTTCACAAATATCAGATACATCCAGTTTCTCTACAATAGCAGATGCGATCGCCCGTGGTTGCTGTCCGATTTTTTTGGCTAATGGTAAGGAGACGTTAGATTGATAGTCACCAAACTTGGGATTACTAGCTGCACCCAAAAGCGGATCGACGGTGCCATACTCATCACCAAACGCCGCAGCCAAAGCCTGTTGAAATTTACCTTGTAATAGTTCTTGTGTAGGGTTCATAATAAATTTGGCAACTAATCAATAAAATAGAAATTATGGGTTTGGCTAAAATACAAAAGAATTATCAGCCAGACTCTGCACAATTAACCTTACTACAGGATTGAAAATTGCACATCACAAAAAGATAAGATATATACCCATTTGTTTGATCATTTCATTGGCGAATTAGGGATATCACCATTTTTGAGGTGCAAGTATCCTCCTGTTGCCACTCTCAAAACCCTATTAATATTATGTTCGCATAATCGCTTACGATATAACGTAGTCAGTGGAAAGATAACTTATGCCAAAACGGATTACTATAGTTGCCCATGCAAATGTCTCTGAATTAGAACAGCTTTACCGTCAAGCAAAAAATGGAATTGCCAGTCGTCAGTTTCAGATTATATGGCTACTAGCACAAGGAAAGACAACAGAGGAAGTTGAAGAGATAACAGGT
Source organism: Calothrix sp. MO_167.B12 (assembly GCA_030066045.1). Taxonomy (GTDB): domain Bacteria; phylum Cyanobacteriota; class Cyanobacteriia; order Cyanobacteriales; family Nostocaceae; genus Calothrix_A. The sequence continues at coordinate 21,237 of JASJCJ010000119.1, read as the reverse complement.
TACAGTAGAACATGGATTTATGCACTAGTCAAGAGATATAATGAATTGGGGATTGAAGGATTAGGCGATCGCCGTAGTCAAAATCAAGGAGCAAAGCCATTAATAGGAGATGTTGAACAAGCAAGGTTATGGCAAGTTTTGCAGGGAGATGCTCCAGATGGAGGGCTATGGAATGGGAGGAAAGTGGCAGATTGGCTTTCCTCTGTCACTGGGAAGAAAATTAGCCGACAAAGAGGATGGGAAATATTACGACAAATGACTTCTAGGTTGCGAGTACCTCGTCCATCTCACGGCCAAAGCAATACAAGTACGCAAGAACCATAAACATTATTGTGCTGTGTTATTAGCTAACTCCCCTAGTAACAAAATCCTGTTGAGTAGATTCATATCTTGCACCATAAGATTATTGAGAAAATTAGAGTCTGAAACCCTTAATTTATCGTAACCCACCTATTGCCCACCTTACCCTTATTGAGAAGGTGCAAGATATGTGTAGATTTAATTTACTAGAGGTGAGAAAATAGCGATCGCTAAAAATACTCTCTAAGGTGAGATTTCACAGAGGTGAGTTTGGGATTGTATTAAACCTGAACTAAGCGTTTTGATGAACATTTGACTCAGTGAGAGGAGGAACATCAATGACAAAAGGAAAAAATTTACAAAGTATATGGGATAATTTGCCAGAAGAGCGCGAGCAAAAAATACAGGCTCTTACTGATGAGTTAGAAATAGAGTATCTAGCTTTACAGGAATTACGAAAAGCGGCAGGATTGATGCCATAGGTGGTAATTTAACCATTTCAGTTGAACTTCCCAACAAACCTCCTGTTTGCTTGAACCTATTAAGTGACCTGGTGGAATAATTACCCTGGAAAGTGTAAGCAAGACAAGCTCCCATTAGATGAGAGCTTCTTTTTATAATTTTCGGTTGAGTCAGGTACACTAAAACACTTGTCGCAAATCCTCAATATTATTCGCTAAAACCACACTTCGCAAAATCCCTTGTAATTGTGACAAATCAGTAATTTGAGAAACTTGAGGCATCAATTCCAAACCCTCATTACCAAATTTTGCCTCTAAACTCATTTCTATGTTAGAAAGAATTGCTTCTTTTCGTCCTCGTGCTTCTCCTCGTGCTTCTCCTCGTGCTTCTCCTCGTGCTTCTCCTTCTCGTAAAATTTCTTGATACCAAGGTGATTCTCTCAAAACTCCCATATCCCACCTCATGATGTCTTGAACTAACGCGCTTTCTAATACAAAGGTAGCAAAAAAGGCTAAAACAGTCTCCAGTTGGTTTAGGTCTTCATCCCGACGCAAAATTTGCAATGCTTCCCTAATTGTAGACTCATTATCTCCTCCTTTGAGAATTGGTACAAATGGAAGCAATGACGGTAAAGGTTGTTGAAAAGGAACGCTAGCATCCACTTCCCAGAGATTAATCACGCGGTAATCTTGGGTTGCTGTTAACCCAGCAATATTTGATGTATATCTTGTGGGTATTACGGTATCACTCGTTTGCAAGATATTAATTAATACTGGGTAAGTTGGTAATTCATATTTTTCTTCTGCAAGTGCTGCATAGCAACGGACTCGTCGAGGCATTTTGGAATTGTAACGTAATTGTAATTCGTTTAGTACCAAAAATTCTCCATATTCGGGACTAGTAGCACGAATTAATACGTCACTTTCTCTACTTATCCATTGAAATTCCCCGGATAAAATTTCATTGGCTCTAATATTGGGAATATTTGTTACCCATCGTACCCAATTATCGGGTGCGAGGCTAATTAGTTTTTTCGTACTGGTATCTGCGGGTTTTGGCATTTGTCGAGATGCACTTTTGTTTGGAGGAATATCATAATCTGAAGCTTGGGGAAAGTAAATTTGAGATGTATCTTTTGTAATCCGCTTGTTCGACAGAGTAATACCGTTTCACTTGATTCATAATGCAAATTGGGCGCAAGCCGCAGCGCCCCTACGGATGTATCAATCTTTTCGTGAATAGTTGCAACAGAAACGCTTCTGTTTTATCGTCGCTAACCTAAAAAAATGCGATCGCGTCGCGCTATGGAAAATTTGAATTAATATATAGTATTCTCTGGATTTTCTAATTTGCTTTCTATATCCGCAATTACCTTTTCTATACGATAAATTGCTTCTAAATCATCTCCTGTAGCGTTTAATAATTGAAGTTGTTCGAGAAGGTTTAAATGAAGTAACATCAGTCGAGCATAGGCCTGATTTTTCGCCCTTCTTTCAGGAGTCATACCCTGACGCAATTCGCTAAAAGGCTTTGTTCTCATAGTAATTATTACTTATATTATAGTCAATTAATCTACAAATAATAAAAACAATTACTCAGTACACTTAACGCTCTTAATACTTCCATCATCCTTGAGCGCAACAATTTTTACCTTCACAACTTTACCTTCAGACAAAGAACCCACTTTTTTCGGTTCTTTCGCCGTCAATTTAATTGTCTCCAATATCCCATAAGTAACTTTGTTACCCTTAACACTCAATACCGTTGCATCCAAAACTTGGTCAACTGCAAATTGATGGGACTTTAAAACCTCTGCAATTTCCGCTTGACGTTCGGAAATCGGTTCTGGTATGTCTGCAATCGCCATTTCTTCAACGGGACTAACTTTGTAATACCGCATTAAACGCATTGCCCAGCCCAAGATTTTTAACATGGAATGGGCGTTATTTTGGTAATTTTGCAGATACTTACTGCAAGCGCGATCTATATTACGGTAGTAATCTGTGGTTCTACCACTATGTCCAATTTGTCTACCGTGATTTACAAGGGTTTTGAGGTATTGTAGAAATCTCGTACCTGCATCGGGTTGATTTACCATGCTTCGCAGATATGAAATTACTTTCCCTAATTCGTTAACGTCGGTATTTTCTTGAACTAGGGTAATTGCTAAATTATGGGCAATTTGAGATTCGATTTCTGTTAAGGATTCGGTTTGAGTTGACATTTAATACATTCCTTCCGGTGGTTCTCTATCGGTTGGGTAACGTAATATTTGGGCTAATTGTTGGAGTTGTTGGGATTGGATGAGTCGGGAATGGGCTGTTTGGATTTGCTTTTGGATAAATTGTTGTAAAGCATTTCCTGTCAGTAAGTTATCGTTGGCAGGATTATATTGACAGTAGCGTTGTTTGATATCCTCAAATTTTTCTAAAACCCTTGCTTGGGTTATTTCTACAGTCATGGTTCCCATGCCGATGGGTTTTCCACCACCAACTTTTAAGGCGATGGGATATTTGCTATCTTGTCCCAATACCACCAGTAATGTTCCTAATTCTTCGGGTTTGAGATTTTTAAATTGCAATTGGGTAGTAAATGTATATTCTCGTGCTGCTTGTTGGACTGCAATTCCTTGATTTTGTCCTTTTGCGATCGCACGAATTGTATGATAATAAAATTTACGCCCTGCTACTTTCCCTCGTGTGTCAAAATACGTGCTTCCAGGCTCGGGACGAGGACGATATAAGGATGGCATAAATCCGGTATTGAAACCAATACTTTCGCATTTGGCATCATTAAATTCAATTAATCCCTGCCAATCTAAAGCACCAAATACTTTACTTGCGGGACAAAGTTCGGTATTTTTTCTGCAAGGTAAACGTTCTGGGGGAATTTTATCGCGGTATCTTGATGTTACTACTGCCAAGGTACTATTAGTAATTGCTTCATATACAGAACGAATGCAACCTTTTAAGGAACTTCCTTGGATTAAAAGTTGTTTTTCTATTCCTTGAGTCATGGTTTTTATCAAAGCCACACGACTTTCTACATCCCTACCAGGTGCTACAATCCCAGTAGAAATATGTAAGGATGTTTGAACTTGTAATTTCAAAAAGAAGGTTCCATGCAAGCGATTTTTATCGAATTTATCATGCCCCGCAGGTTTTGCTAATTGGGGACGTTCGCGAGGGAAGGAAACAAATTGATAGGGTTTATTCGGATTAGCTGCTGTGAGATTATCGCGGGATGGACGCTGGGGTGGAGGAGCTTTGCTCGGTTTAGGTTTGGGTGTTTGAGTCATCGATATTTCCGATTTAAAATTACTCTTCAAGAAGCGGTTTTACGTCTAGATATTTTGGAGTTAATAATGCTTATTATTTCAAAGTTAGAGCTACAAAATGAATAGTTGCAGTTGTTGAGTCTTGAAAGTATCGTTGGTGGATATCTATATTATCTGGATTAATATCTTTATTATCAGTTCCTTTAAAAGTGAAACCTTTAGGGAATTTTGGTTCTTGCTTATGCCAATATGCTTGATGTTCGCAAATCTTCCATTCCCTAGTTAACGGTTCAAAACCATCTATTTTAAATTCCTGTCTACTGAGAATTAATGCTTCATAACCAGTTTTATATTTTTTCCATCGCAACTCACAAATTGCATTGAACATTTGTCCTTCCATTTCTCCCCTCTCTGTGGGTAATTTCGCACAAATCCCACTAACTTTATATGAATAACGCAAAAAATAATAATTTTCTGACGAATTAGAGGCTGTTTTTACTGCTTCAATTATCTTATCTATATCTTCTGCTACTACCAATTGCCTATGATAAACATATCCTTGTATCATGATGTCGTGCATCCTAAAAGCTTACCCCAAGAACGAACCCCACGCATAAATAAATCTTTCACCCCAGCTTCTGTATCCCCTTCCCATTTCATTTGCACACCAAAACCCAAATCCATCGATTCTGCACGCACAGGAGAATCTTGCTTATCTGGTTTTGGAAAATCATATTTCTTCGCTTCTGACTCTGATAAAAATTCTCCGACTCCCAGTAAATAATTCCAATCCCATCGGTTCTCACTTCCTAATAGATTAATTTGCCTATTTTCGTCATCTAAAATACATCCTGGATATTGAATTGTGGCAGAATTATATTGAACTTGAACAGTTCCCAAACCGCGAGATTTTGCAAAACCTAAGCCAAACCAGCCATCATTTAAATCCCGTAATACCAAACCAATTAAACCAAGCTGCGCTAAAGTAAAATTTTTCAGATGAATTTTGGTTTGAAATTTTCCCCCAGTGCATACTTGGTAATTAAATGGTCCCACTGCAACGGAACCAAATACCCTATCAATTGCTACACCATTACGTTCTTCAATATGTAAATTTTTAACATCAACTGGATGTGCATCTTCAACCCGTACCCGACTAGCAATGGAAGTATTACCAAACATTTGGTCGGTGAAAGAAGATTTGTGATAAATTTCGTGAGATGGTAAATCCTTATTTTGACTATCCTTTAAATAAGTATATTTATCATTTAAAGGGTCATTTGCCCAGATTTTTTTATCATTATTATCACGAGGAATAGTATCACTTCCAATAGTGCGGACAATTCTTTCAGCATGAGCGCGAATTGCACCTTTGAGACTGCTTCCCGGTAAATATATTGACCATCCTCCTTGATGAAAAGTCCTGACAAACTCCATATCTGGGTTTGTAGGGTCAGCACCTTCCCGTCCCGATTTTATTAAAATTGGACCATCGGGAATGATGCTGAAATTGATAGTGCAATGGTTAACAAGTCGTTTGTGCATGGTAAATTTGATTGGAAAGATAAAACATTAAGCAGCTACTAAATTATTTAGTTGTTGTTCGCATTGTTGAAAGGCAAAATTTACAACCGCAAAGAGTTTATCTAACTCTTGAATAGTATAAAAAATAGTATTGAGAGTAAAAAAATTATTTTCTAATTTTCCAAATTGCCAAGTCATTCCATTAGAAACAATCCCAAATATCGTGACATTAATTTCTTGGTTTAGATTTTGTGCTGCAATCATTTCTGCTAAACATTGTGCCCAACCTCTCTCAAAGTCATCTTGTTTAGCTTCAACTAAAATAAAATAGGGTTTGTCAAAAACAACTTTTCCTAAAGGAGAACGTTTGGCAATGATATATTCTGGAAAGCCTGATAGCTTTTCATCATAGTTAAAAGATTGATGGCTCCAGATTGTGAGCTTAGTTTTATACTTTTTCCATACCTCTTTTAAGACTGGATAGATTAAATTCTCACATACCGCAAACTCTGAATTAGAAACAACTCCATCCTGCATTACTTCATTTAAGTCTTCTCGGAAGTAATCGGAGATATTAAAGGGTACTTCTTGCACAAAGTTTGTTTCGGTATAAGTAACTTGATACTCTTTCAGAACTTCCCCGATGGTTTTAAAATTGCTAAAAGCCATATTTACCTCTTTGTCTCAGTGATACTGTCACTCGATTTAGTATTGGTTAACTTATCAATTAATTTTTGTACCCAATCGTCTTTAAATTCCCGTGCATCCTCATAAGCACTTTTATCTCCCATCACCATTTTTTTGAGATAATCGAGTAATAAATGTGGTTGTTCTGCGGGATAATCAAACCACAGCATCTCGCTAATATCTAGTTTAACAACACCCAAACCGCGAGAACGCCCACCACCAAGGGGGATTTGTTCGGTTTCAAATTGATGTAAACCAATCATCAATAAACCTAATTCCCATTCTGCTGCATTTTCGACTATGGCTTTAAATTCAAACTGGGTTCCTGCGGGTACTACCTGGAAATCGTAAAGTTTTCCTTCTGCTGCGGTTTCCGTATCTCTGTCAATTGATACACCGTCCCGTTCTTGGTATTGTCCAAACCAGGTATCTGCTTTTACGGTTAAGTCGCGTACTTGGAATTTACTTGCTATCCAAGGAGAACCAAACAGAGAAGAAACTAAATCTGTGTTATCTACAATATATTGATGTAAATGTTCTTCTTTCTCTCCTGGGTTGAAGTTTTTTATAGTTTCTTTGAAATCGGATAATTCTTTATAAGTGAGTGACCATTCATCCTCAATAGCAGGATTTGCCACGAATTTACGATTATTTCCAATGATACCACGGAGGAAACTTTCTAAACGCGATCGCATGGCTCCTTTAAAGCTGGAGCCAGGGATTAAGGGATTACCCAATGCGTCTTTGATAACTGGTAAATCTGAACCAATGGGTTCGCTGGAACGTCCTGCGCTAATTCGTAATGCGGTTACGGTGGTTAGGGTTCCTGTTAGTTCTAGGCGATTTTTAAATGTGTCGAACATAGAGTTATTATGGGTTATTGTTGACATAATCATGTTCACCGAAATGACGTATACGTAATCCTTTTATTTTTCCTCTTTCTGAATCATCTATTTCTGCTGGAACACAACTGACTCGCCAAGCTTCATCTTTGTTAAGATAAAAGTGGTCAATTTCATTTTTCCTCAGTCCTCCTTCACATTTTTGCCCACCTTCATATCTCCTGTATTCAAATTTTGGAAGAATACGGCTTGTGTCGCCATTAAATTTCAACATTGTTGCAGAAATTTCAGCTAACGCTGTATGTAACTCATACTTATTTTTATCTTTAACAGTATTTCTCTCATAATCTTTTTCAAAAGACTTTTCATATGCTAGAGCAGGAAATAGAAGTAAATTTTTTGTAAATAAACTATATTTACAATTATTCCAAGTTAATTTTCCCCAGTTACTTAGAGTCGCTTCATCATCACATATATAAAGTAGTGATTCTGGTACATTTTTTAATTTATTGAGCTTGACTGATAGACTATTTTCTGCTGTCATTAATGCAAATTCAACAGGCTGAATTATGGAATGGTCAATAGTAATAGGTAAGCGAGGGATGGTAATAATATTTCTATTGTTGCCTTCAAATACATAGATTATTTTATTGGCATAAAACATACCAATAGTATTTGCAAAACCCTGAATCGCTTTAAAGCCCCCAACTAAGTTAAAATAAATATCATATTTACTTTCTTTATATCCAGGAATTATCTCCTCAAACCAATTAAGTAATTCATCAATACCATTACTAAAAACTTCATCATTTTCAGTAGAAAAACCTTTGGGTGTAAAGATATCAATATTAACCCCTTTATTCCTGAGAAAATTTTTTACAATTTCTGCTGTTACTTGTCCCTGTGCAGTATCAGTAGCAATTAAATAATGTATATCTTGACTACCTTTGCTAAGTTGCTCCTCGTACAACCCGTAAATACCATTTAGTTCAGCACTCATGTCTCTTATTTCTAAGATATTACTATCATCTAACTTCTTTTCTACTCTAGTTTTTAGAGTAAGAATTATTTTAGACCATACATGAGAATAATCTGAATATTTTTCGATTTTTCCTTGAGTCCAGTTTGCTGTCTTCGTTAAATCTGTAAGCCAATTTTTAGGGTCTTTTCTCTCATTTATTTCATTTGTCAGTAAGCTAGTACCAACAGTTGAAATTACCAGGCTAGGCATGATGACACCTCCATATAATTAGATTGGTAATAATTATTTACTTGATTCAATTTTTGTGAGTTCTTTTTCGCCAACTAAAGCGGTATGTTCTCGTGCTAAGTATCCCAAGTATAATTGTGTCAACTTAAGATGAATTTTTCTTTTTAGTTCTTTTTGATTACTAGGATTATCAACATATGAGTTTAATGAGTTATTCTTTTCAATATTTTTCCTCAATTTCTCAATGATTTCTTCTGTATCCTCATTCAATAAAATCTCAATATCACTAATGACTGCTGCTGCAAATAGTTCTTGTTCTTTCTTTAGTTTCCATATGTCACTAGAGCCTTTTCTTCCAACTTGATATTTGATAAAGTTTTTAACTACTTCAACCGAAGAGCCGGATTCAGTTGCAACAGATAGAACATTTCTAAAAGGTGATTTTTCATTCTGATTAGCAATAGAAAATTTTTTAGCTATTTTTATCACCTTATCAATTACATTATCCATTTGCTCGGACATTGCTTTTTGGATTCTAAACTCTAGTTGCTCCTCTAAGAAAATATCATTATTGTTTTCCATCTTCAACAATCTCCTCTCTCATTACTAAGTGAAACTCATTACAAACTTCTACTTGACCAAAACCTTCACAACTTCTTTCTCCAAGTCCTTCTAACTCTAATTTAGCTAAAGCTGTATACCATTCTTTTGGTTGAGTTGTACTGAATAAATAAACAGCACCTTTACTCGTTACTAATTCCACATCTTTCATTAATCCCCAAGCAGAATTCCAACCAGAACGATAGTCATAACTACTATAAGCTGCTTCTAATTTTAATGAATCATCTTCAACATCAGTAAACTGTTTTAACATATCTTCTGAAATAATAGTTGTACGTTGCCATTTTTCATTTAATATGGCATCTGCTTGTAAATCTAAAGTGAAATAAGAACGCTTTTTAGAGAATTCTTGAATTGGAGAGCCAAAAATAGACCATTTATCCCAACGTTCATAAAGTTTATTTGTAAATATTTGAATTTTATCTTCTATAATATTTGTAATAGTATCTTTAATATGTATCTCTTCACTTGAAATTTCAACTTTACCCAAACCCCTTGATATAGCACCACCTAATCGAAAGTTTAGTGAGTTTATCGAGATAAATTCTAAAAGTGATGTTGACAGTTCATCGGAAATAGAATCTGGAAAAATAATAGATGATATATAACTAACAGGCTTTGGGTTTTTCCCTCTTGACTCTGATTCTGCTAACACTTGAATACTATACAGAATTTCTTCTTCAGATGTAGCGCGTCTTCGATTAATCCCTACCCTAGTTAATAACCGCTTTTGTGAGGATAATTTATAGTATTCGTCATTAAATACACTATAAAAAGTAATTCCAGGAGAATCAACTCTACCAAAATCGATGGGACAATTGGGTTCGTATGCAAAACCATAACCATCTGCACAAAAATGGTCAATAAGAGTATCAAAAACACCGTTTCCCTTATCATCTGTGATAAAACCAGGCTTTGTTTTTGAGCTTAAGGCTGTACTCGGTAATATTTTGACTTCTTCATCAATTCTAAAATCATTATCATCAATTTTTGCGACATTTGGATAAGCATTTTGAAAAATCGCAGGTTCATCACTTAAAAATAATGCTTGAAAATCACCACCATCTTGACTCAAATTACTAAATTCTTGATTTGACTGTTTTAAAATAGCACCAGCAATAGCCCCTCTAATCACACTGCCGGGAATATAATCCTCACATTCGCTTACGGAACCACCTGGTTTTTGTCGCGAAATCGCTAGGGGAGATAATGCTTTGATTTCCAACTTAATTTGCTTCACGCTTCTTTCCTTTGAGCAAAAAATTCCACACTGTCTCGTCTACTTGAATATCGGGTAAATCCCAAGTTAACCACCCTAAACCAGCAGATTTACTTCCACCTAATGCATGAATATGTCTTAACCCACTCCAAATTAATGCTTTGGCAAAATCTGGTCTTTCTGGTGTTAAACTCGGCTGAATGTGAATCTCTCCTGTAAAATGAAGTTTTGCATTTGCGGGAGAGGTTTCTAAAAAGTAGAGTTTTTTCTCTTCTGCTATCTTGCGACGACGGTTGATAGTTACACCTGGGCGTAATACTTCTGGTAAGTTTTCTGGTTCTTCGGTACAAATTAAATCATCAAAGATTACCCGCGAGGGTAAAATAGGGTCGCCAAAAATTTGACTAATTAAACAGTGGTAGGTATCTTCGTATCCAGGAACTTTATATTCATCCCGTTGAAAGTCTTCCGGTGCTTCACTTCTTCTAATTACCATTCTTCCCGCATTCGGAGATTCAGAAATGACCCATCCTAAACCTCGTACTATTTTTTCGCATTCGTGACGCAATCTACCTTTTACCTGGGATGCTGGTATTAATAAATTACCTTCAGAATTACGAACTATTGGTTTATCTGCAAGGGAACCAGAAGAACCCCCTGCACCTACACATAATGCAGAATCAATAATTGCTGTAATTCTATGAGTTTCAATTGAATTAGGATTGATATTAGTATTGATTAAGTCTTCGAGATATATCATGGCATAGTTGATTTAGATGTATTGGATATATTCGCTGCTGTTTGTTTAAATTCTTCATTATCCTCTTCTTCAGTTTTAATAAATTCATATAAATCCACCATCTCTCGCCAAATTGTTTCGTAATAATTATCGGTGAATCTGTTTTCATACATCCAAGGTGCAATATTTCCTCCATTTGTTTTTGCTCCACACCAAGCTGTTTCAAAAAAATCTCTTAATTGAGCTTTTCCTTGCTTGAGCCGAGAACGGAAATAATAATAATTTAAACTTGCAGTTCGTCGTCCTTTTGAAAGTAAATCTCGAATTTGATAAAGCTGCGATTTTGGAAAATCTACCGTGATTAAAGCTTTCACAGATGTTAATAAACCATCTAGTTCGTGAAGGGTATATGGTGCTGCATATAGTTTTAAGGTTGCACCTCGTTTTTTAATTAATGCATTTTCTCGAAACTCTTTTATGTTTGATGAAACCATTGTCACTGCTTTCATCGTTAAAAAATCTACCGTACCACCAAAATATCCATATTTTTTGATTTTTTTAGCATATTCTTTAGCAGATTTCATTAATTGATTAGTCAAATCTTCTGCATAGTAAATGGGAGTATTATAGGCAGTAATCAAGACACCACTCGATATGCTTAATTTACATTGGGATGGTTTCTCTACTGGCCAATGGTAGCGATGAATATTTTGTAAATTAACAGGCTTTTCTGTTGTTATTTTATAGCTATCCTTATCTTTAATTTCCTCCCCTGGTATTGTCAGATTCCCCAAGAGGATATTTTCAAAATTTTCACCAATATCTTTCGCTATTTCTAAGGCTTTATTTGCGGGAACTATCAAGATAATATCATCCCCTCCAATGGTGAGAATTTCAAATGGATGGATGAAATCTTCATTTTTAATTCTTGATTTTGAATCTTCTTGAATTTCCTGTAACTGTCTCGGATGTAAGTTATTAGCTAATGCTTGAAATACTGCATATCTAGTTGCTTTATCTACATCTTGACTGAAATTTTGATATTCTTTAGCTGTGCGGATTTTTTGAATATATCCACCCATATTGTTACCGTCAGCATAAATATAAGCAATAAATCCATTACTGACTTTTCCGAGTTGGGTAAGTGATTCTGCAATTTTTACATTTCCGGAGTTGCGATCGCTCAAATATTTATGTTTTAATTGAATGTTAGATTCCAGAAAATCCTCAAATTTTTCTATCCAATTTTTACAAATTAAATCTATATCAATATCTTCTTGCTCATAACCATCAATTTCTCTAATTTTCCCGTTTTTAGCTTTATCTCCAACCTGACGTTTAATTGCTGTTGTCTCAGATAAATATGGTTCACCAATTAGATTAGTTGCTTTAGTAATCGCTAAACGCTTTTCTGTTTCATCCCGACGTAAATAGGGATGAGTTTCCAGCATAGGTGGATAGCAACGACTCGGACGAGTTGGAGTATAATTTCCAGCACGACGTTGATTAAATAAAATTGCTAATTTTGTAGTCAGTTCATTGAAACTTTTATGATTTCTAAATTTTTCCTCTAACTCAGAAACATCATCGATTTTTCCAAAAATACCTTCTACTATTTTGTTTTCGTAGTTATCTCGATATTTCTCCAACCAAAATGTATCTTGGATATTCTCTCGCAATAATCCAAAATTTAACTCTAGTAATTTAAATGAATCTCCAACTGCACAAGAATTTGCAGTAATAGTTCTTTCTGTATATCGTTTTTCAATCGCATTAGCTAAATTATCAACGAAAGCTGCTGGACAAAAAGCTAAAATATTCCCTCCACAGGAATAAATAATTAATTCGGGAATTAGTGCATCAGATAATTGTGGATAATTATTTTGGAACCATTCACTGACTTTTGGTATATAAAATCTATAACGATTGTCTATTTTTTGATGGAAAAATATAGGTAAATCTATTAAGTTTATTTGGTCTAAGCGGGTGGAAGCACCGCGAATATCTGGTAATTTCGATTCTTCAAACACATACTGCTTAATCTTCGTCGCACCACCATACACTAAACCAATGCGAGAACCCCACAGCAAAGGATGAGTTTCTGTTAATCCCTTTAATTCATCCAATGTTTTCGGAAACTTCTTAATATCTTCTAAATCTTTCTCTAACTTATCTAATTTCCTAACAGCATTAACAACTTCAGATACTTCCTGGGGAACCTCTTCCCCTTTACCCAAAGCTTCCCGCATTTGCTGCAAAATCTCTAAATCATACTTGGGTATTTTCGCCTCACCCCAAGCTAAACACCAAGCAATACCAATAGATATCGGGCGTATTTTCTCTACCATAATTGACCCTCTCACCTAACTTACCAAACTCACCAAAAATCTCGCCAAAGCCCTGATCATTTCCCTATTTTCAGCATCAACGCCACGCTGCAAACAATGAACCCTACCCCTTAAAATTGGCGTTTCCGACTCGATAAAGTCCTCTGTACCATGATAATCACTAAAGATAATCCCAATTATTTGTAAACCCAAAGATTTACAAAAGTTTTCCCAAATTGATATTTCCCTATCTTCTTTTACCAAAATTACGGCATGGGTTGCTTCTGCCATAATTATGCGATTTTCTGGAGATATTTTTCCTCCCACATCGAAAATAAATATGGGTTCTTTGACATTTCTAAATTCTCGCGCCTTGAACTGGGTAAATTCTTCTGTAAATTTACTTTTATAGTCAGCTTTTAATTTTTCTGCTAACTCCGTATCGCGTTTTGCTGTGTCGGAAAACCAAGAACCATCACCATCAGGACATCCAGAAACTACGTAGGATTTGGGGGCGTTGGATATTTTTAATAATGCTTGTTTTAATCCTTCACGAAAGCAGGTTTTGCCGGTATTAGGAAACCCACAAAGAGCTACTTTGATATTCCCTGGATTTTCTTCCCTACTAATATCTAAAATATCGCCAATTTTATATTTAGGATTGTTACTAACAGTAACTACATATCTATCTAAACCTTTATTGCCAATTTTAGGGTCAAAAAATGCGATCGCACTATATATTTGTCCTAATTTATACCCTAAAACCTGGCTCACTAATACTGATGCGCGTCCGTTAATTTTGATTAACTCACCACCCGGTATTTCCCCAGATGCGATCGCATGATCTAATCTTACCGCAGCATCGTGGGCTATTTTATCACCTGTGGCTAGGGTTTCCCCAAATCCAACTTGTAAGATATCACCGTCAAACTCAATATGATAGGTACTCATCAGATTCACTGGTAGTTACTATAAACACTCTCAAATCCAAAATTAATCGATCAAGTCTCCCAGATTATACTCAGGATTGTGAGTGATACAAATCACAAATTTACCCAGTTTGGGATCGAAAATTGCGATCGCTCCGTAAAGATGGCAGAGTCGATGTGCTAAAACGAACGCTACGGGTATGGATGTGGGACCGTTGATTTTTAGTAGTTGTCCTCCCCGTAATATCCTTGCTTTTGCCATTTCTTCTAGTCTTGCAGCAGCATCGATGACAATGCGATCATTTGATGCAGGTTCACCAAAGTTGATTTCTAATAAGTCTGATTTTAACTCGATGTTGTAAGTGGTCATTTTTGGGTCTCCTTATATAGATATAACCCTACGCGCTTCTCAATCTGATTTATCAGACTTTGTATTATGAGCCTGGGAATTCATTCCTAGGCAGACATTTGGACTAATTGAGAATGCTGAGGTTATGAGATACATCATACAACCTGCTGGAAGAGGGGTATTCCAATATCTTCTAATACCAATTCATATCAAATCCGATAGCATCTGAATGATAAAAAACCGCAAAGACGCAAAGGACGCAAAGGAAGAGGAAGAGAGAGAGTAACTGAAATAATTCCGATACAAACGGAAACGATATCACAAAAATATTGATACATATGTAGGCTTTGGTGCGGCGGTTGAAAATAGCCAAAACCAAGGATCTGAAAATGCTTTGTGACTGACTTTTTAAGGGCGCACGCAATGCGCCCTTACTGGCTTGCCCCCCACGGGAAAATCTCACAACCAAGCCATGAAAAATGTTTCTGACCCACTGTCAACCGTCAACTAACAACTAACAACCATCAACCATCAAGCATCAACTAACAACTAACAACTAACAACTAACAACTAATAACCATTTTCAAGTTAGCAGTGATCCCATTCAAACTCTGCCAATAGTAGTAAACAGAACACCATCAATGCACCAGTGGTGAGAAATTGCCAACTACTTAAAAAATGTAGAATGAAAATTCCCAATAAGTGAATTGTACCCATAAGCAGCATAGTTCGCGATCGCATCCCCAAACCAGTACAAAAGTACCCTATAGCACTTAAACCCAACCAAAGGCAACATAAATTAGATAATATGATTCCCCGACTCAAGAAAATACCTAAATCAGTTAACACCACTCCTAAAAGCATTAATAATACCCAGCAATAAAGCACCCAGCAAAATTGTCTGCGCTGTACCCAGGATGTAGTTAAAGCTACCATTAACCCAATTCCTAAACAACTAAGAATTGACCAAATAGTTGCTTGTAAATCCCAATCCATAGGTATGAATTGTGCTGTTATAAATATCGGTATGAGCAAGATACCCCAAAGCATCAAGGCTTTATCAACACAAGTATAAAAATTAGAATAAAGCCTGCGATTACCAACTTGCCAAGTAATGCACCAAAGCCCTTCTAAATCATGTATGTCAAAATTTGTCTGCTTCCGACGTAAAGGCGGCACAGAATCGTTAAAAAAACTCATTCTATCTATCGATTATTTTAAGGAAAATTTAATATTTTGGGATTCAGAATAATTTATTGACTTTCTATGTCGTTTGAGGAACTTGTTAACTAAAATTATCTCTAATTAGATTTTATATTCTTTAATATACCGTGAATTCCGTCACCAAGATTACAATATTTGTATTCTAGGAGAAGCCTAACTGAAAACAGCGCTCTTCCATTTATCTGCAATCAAGAGGGGTCAAACCTACTACTTGCCATCGGTATCCTTACAGCGATTTTCAGGTAAATAGACCACACCGTAGGGGTTTAGCACTGCTAAACCCCTACATGAAGATGTGGTTCAAATAGATGAAAACTGCTGTAATAAGGAGAGGGAAAGATGTTTGCATTACAAAAAGCGGGCAAGATGCCCCGAAGTCGCTACAACGGGGGGAACCCCCGCAACGCGCTTCTCTCCGCACTACAATCACCTGATTTTTTTACTTTATACAATTTAGCTGCGTATTAACTTACTTATTGCCTCACTCAAGAGAGTTGTATAGTAGGGGTGAGCTAAAAAGACTGTGGTCAATCCAAAATCTAAAAGTGAAAATATGTATAAAAAAGCTTGTGAAGACAATTCACAAGCTAAGTATAAGTAATTGATTATGATATCAATAATTTAACAACACTCTAATCAGTAATTGATTTACAAACTATCTACCCTTAGATTTACTTAGGTTACGTTAAACACCTCAGACTGTTCTGATGGATGGTTTCACATCCCTTTGGTATTTATAAAGTAGGGGAAACGGCAAAAACCCTACACCGCTTCAATCAACCGAGGATAGCTTCATTTTTTGTTATCTGAGATATACAAGTCGGTCACTTTCTTGACACCGTTCTCCTTGGGAAAGCGATAAGCAGGACAAACAGCATAACACCTGCTACCGACAGGAGATAGAGTATTAACGGGAAATATGTGAATACCCTATATCTTTTAATTTTGCAATAAGTTAGGCAAAATGTATTCTGTTTGACAGAAAAATTTACAATTAATTTTCTACTTCCACTTGTCTTTGCTGATGCTGTTGTTGATTGAATAGCTTCTGTTCTGGGGTGAGAAAATCGTAATCAATGGGCGATCGCATATCCCACTGCAACTGGGCCAAAGCCAATAAACTAATCCCCATAATCAATCCAGTGACGAGAAACTGCCATCCACCACAGTAAGGTAAAAGAAAAATCCCGTTGAGATGAATCGCCGCCATCAATAAAAAAGCACGCGATCTCACTCCCCAAGCTGTCAATAAATACCCAATGGCGGTGAGTCCTAACCATAAGGGACATAGGTACATTAATACCGTTCCCCAACCGAGAAAAATACCCATGTCAGTAATTGCCACCCCACCACACATTAAACCTACCCAGCCATATACCAACCAACGCAATCTTTCTACACAGACCCAAAACCATGTCAACATCACCATCACAATTGTAGCGATCGCTGTGAGTACAGACCAACCAATTGCTTGTTGATACCAACTAATCGGCAGAAACTGCGCTGTGCAAAAAATACCAGCACAAATCAAACCCCACAGGATAAATACCTGATCTATACGCGTATAAAACCCTGAAAATAAACTGATGTCACCAATTTTCCATTCCAGGCGTAACAAACCTTGTAAATCTTGAAAATCTAACGCTTCTTGCTTTTGACCGAGTACTGCTGGGAAGGAGGTAGAAACTGTCATCCAGATAATTTTACTAACTTCATCTTTATATAACTTTACAATATAGTAACAGAATGCAAAGGAACTGTTAAGATACTTGTCGATATTTGAGTAGCGATCGCCAGTAACTCTTTAAAATTAGAAGTGTATGGTAATAATTTTTTATGGCTTTTGTACTTAGCTGAATTAGCAGCAAGTACAAGCTTCCCGGCCAAAGCTTAATAAACAAGGGTGTCAGTCATAAGCATGGGGGGTAAGGGAAGATAAAGCCGAGAATGAGAAATTGTGAATCCAGATTTGAGACAAGAAGGTAAAGTGCGTATAAACTACGTGCAAATTGCCATCTTGGCTTTGCTTTCTTGTCGCAACATCAAAGAATACTTTCGTTGTAGAATCTCAAATTAGTCATTTCCTGGCAGTGACTATCAAATGCGTAAATCTCCACAGATAAATTCTTTGTCATTTCCCAGATAGAACCAGGGAATAAAGAAATTAGGAGAAATAAACCATGTTTTGGAAGTTCGTGGTTGGGGCTTTAGTATTGCCCGGTTGCCTTGGACTTGAGATTGCTACGGCATCTTTAGGTAAGGATAATGTAGAGATACTGCCAAAATCAGCAGAATTAGAATTATCACTTGCGAAAAAGCAAGATTATAAAGTAGATCATTCTTTAACTCCAGAAACAAAGGAATCTTCCACCATCCCCACCAAGCAGGAGGCTGATACCGAACAAGCAAAAGAGGGTGCAGACATACCTCTAAAAATTAGTCATGGCTACCGTCGTTACTATAGAAGACCCTGTTATCGTCGTCGCCGCTATCGAAGGAATTATTATCGTCGCCGTCGGTACTATCATCCAGCATATTACCGTCGTCGCCGCTATAGAAGACATCGTTACCACAGGCATTACCACAAACATTACTATCGCCGGGGACATCGTCGCTATCACTACCACCACAGGCATTACCACAGACATTAATGCCACTTAACCAGGGGCTATACTCAACTGAATATTAGCTGAACTAACATAAAAGCCAGGGCAGCACTACCCAATGGTACGGTTAAATTATCAACACCTAAAAAAGAAAAACTTTCCAAGCCAGTAGCTACCACCGCAACTACCACAGAGATGACCCAAGTTTGCCAAAAATTACCCTGTACCCCGATTAATATCAATAGAATTATCATCAAACTGACTAAACACATAGTTAGGGAGCCTTCCCAGCTTTTTTCAGCGCCCAGTACTTTATATTTATGTTGACCAAAACGCTGCCCAATTAATGCCGCTAGTCCATCCCCCCATGCCATCACCATAATTCCTAAAGCAGCATATTGGGGTTGTTGTAAGTACCAGAAACAAGCAATTAAAATACCAATACTGACAGCATAAAAGAAAGTTCCTAAACTTTGCCTGCCCACACTATTAATTCCTGGAAGAATTGGCAACCAATAGGATAATAAAGTTACTGCACTAGCTAAAATCGCAGCTGTAATGCCTAGACTGGCTGGGATATCCAACCACCAGGCAAGTAAAATAACATGGCCACTGCCAATATGTACTATCTTGCGGATAATTTCCGAGTTAGCATCAGCAAAGTGACTCACAACCCATGCAACTAAGAGGATAAGTGAAAGCCAAACTGCAACGCTGCCAATTTGCAGCCATAAAAGAGGGATAGATTGTAAAGGGGGAAATAAACTTATCAATTAAAATTCTGTAGTAATGACCTTTTATACCACTTTATTAGATTTGGGTGACAGCAATGAAACTATTATTAATTTGGCTAATTCGGTTTTATCGAACCTTTATCTCACCCCTATTTCCACCAAGTTGCCGCTTCCAACCTACTTGCTCAATGTACGCCCTCCAAGCCGTTGAACGCTTTGGGGTATGGCGTGGTGGATGGTTGGCAATTTGTCGCATCTCTCGGTGTCACCCATTTCACCCCGGTGGTTACGATCCTGTGCCGGAGGGGGAAGGAGTGATGGAGGGAAGGAGTGATGGAGGGAAGGAGTGATGGAGGGAAGGAGTTCGGAGTTCGGAGTTCGGGGTTCGGGGTTCGGAGTAGGGGCGGGGTTTCCCCGCCCAGGTTTCCCCGCCCAGGTTTCCCCGCCCAGGTTTCCTCGCCCAGGTTTCCTCGCCCGGGTTTCCCCGCCCGGAATAATGGAATTTATCTATATGCTACTTAAAAGTAAAGTTTGGTTTCAATCATGTTTTACCCTCATCTAGAGAGTGATATGCTTTTATTTAACATCATGTAAACTTTCTCGGCAGATTTAACAGCCCTGTGTTCATAAATTAAATAATTAAATAGGGTAAATAAGTGAATAACACTGGTTGATTGCAATCTGTCTTTTCAAATTACAGCAGCACCCAACTTTAACAGTCATATCTTTTCTGATTTAGCTACAGATTGGATAGTTCAATCACTTAGTTATCAGCCTGTGAATGTAAAGTTATTTAGTTAATAAAACCTTGTGTAAGTAATCCAATAATAGGTCATAACTAAGCGGTTCAATGTTTAGGTGTTGTGGTTCTGCTCCTAATATATCGGGAAACATCTGATATTTAAAACCGGAGATAGACTGTTATGTTACAGAGAAACGCAGCCCAACTTTTTAAAGCAGTTCAACGAGATAGTGAGTTAGAAGAAAGACTCAAAGCAACAACTAACCCAGAAGCGTTTATTCAGATTGCTACTGAGCGTGGCTACAACTTCACCGTTGAAGAATTAGAGAGCGAACTGAATCAATTGTCTTCTGAAGAGTTGGCAGCTATTGTCAATCCAGGCATAGCACCCAGACTACACATTTTACCAAGATAATTTCTGGGAAATGGAAGGTTTAAGGTGAAAATTCCTGACTCATTAACCATGTAGAAATAGCCACTTGAGAAAAATTTACTACTGGTCTTAAGTAATTAAGGAATACTAATTAAAGATGGCAGAAGTACGTAGGTTGATAACTCGACTTCTGCCACTATTTTATCAAAATCAAGTCCTATAAGGACGGGGCTTATATCCCATTATTTTTGGTCATCACTTTGACGGGAATGCTCACCATTAGAGGTGCATCTTGCTCTAATGCCTGTTTACCTACGAAAGCAGCAGCTACACAAACGAGAAGGAAAAGACCAATTAATACACTCATCATTAAAATCCAGCAAAAAATATATTAAGTTATGTAAACAATATTAATATTTATGTAGCAATTAGGCAAGATAATAGGAAATGCGATCGCATCTGGGGAAATCGTGGGATTGGCAAAAGTGACCGACCTTCGGTCGAGGGAACAGGCAACGGGCAATGGGCAACAGTTGGGTTGGTTGGTTGGGAACAAAGGTTGTTGCCCTTGAGTTCCCTCGACCCACCAGTGGGTCCGGTGCCCCGTCATGAGTGGGACGATTGCGTTGGACGGGGTTTAAATCCTCATCCAACGCCTTCACTGTTGCCTGTTCCCTGTTCCCTATTGCCTTTAACACGCCTTTTCACCCCATAGTCAGCAAGACTTCTAACATCATCTTCACAAAATCGAGGCGGTATCTGGGGCTAAATCAATACCATATCTGCCCTTGAGATTTTGGGAGTCACGGAGCAAATCACTCAGGGTTTATATTTTCAGCCTCATGTGATCGCCCTTGTTCTAAACTTGAGGTAATAATAAAAACTTATAACCTTTATAACAAAGAACTTCTTAAACAAGCTTTACAAAACTCAACATAACTCTTATATTAGATTTCAGTAGGCAATAAAACCTACACACATACATAACAGCAATCATAAATACAGATGACCACAACCTTACAGAGACGCGAAAGCGCCAACCTGTGGGAACAGTTCTGTGGCTGGATCACCA
>JASJCJ010000118.1 GCA_030066045.1 Calothrix sp. MO_167.B12 | reverse complement strand
TTGTTCTTACTCACTTATGGTTTAAGTATACCACAGTGGCCCCATCCAATCGGTTCACGGAACTTAAAAGTTCCTACCGACTTATCCCCGTGTCTAAAGCCAGGGGCTTGCGTCTCGTTTTTTGGTCAATTTATAATTTAATTTATAAAATTGACGATTCGTATTATAACATCCTCAATGATTAAAATTCAGGCACCATTGCCCATAGTTCAACTACGAATCAAAATAGACTTAAAGTTAAAGACTTTGATTTCCCTGTATGTCTGATATTTTCCCCTGTACTCAGGCAATAGTCACCATCGCTACTGTGAATATAGAGATAGTTGTCAACTTCTATACTCAATTATTCCAAGAGCAACCCATCAAGCTGATTCCTAATGTATATGCTGAATTTCAGCTTCCCAGTCTCAGGTTAGGTATTTTCCAACCCAAATCAAACTATACATCGGAATTTGAGCATTCCCGAAAGGGTACAATCAGCTTATGCTTAGAAGTGAAGGATTTAGAAGTAGCGATCGCTCATCTGACAAATTTGGGTTATACTCCACCGGGAAAAATCATCACTGCTAACCACGGTAGGGAAATTTATGCCTACGATCCCGATGGTAATCGCTTAATCTTACATCAATCAAACAATTTTGGATTTTAGATTGTGGATTAACTCAACAGATTAATTGGGAGGTTTGTACCACCAATCAATTACTGGTCACTGAAAATAATTATGTCTCTAACCGATAACTATAAATTAAACCTGATTCAATGGTACCCTGGTCACATTGCCAAGGCGGAAAAAAACCTGAAAGAACAGCTAAAACAGGTAGATGTAGTATTAGAAGTGAGGGATGCTCGTATTCCCTTAGCAACACACCATCCCCAAGTACCGCAATGGGTAGGGAATAAAGCACGGGTATTAATACTCAACCGCTTGGATATGATTACTCCCCAAATCCAGGAAGTGTGGAAGGATTGGTTTAAACAACTCGAAGAAGTACCTTATTTTACCAATGCCCAACAGGGTAAAGGAATAGCAGCAGTATCAAAAGCTACCCAATCTGCCGGAGCAGCAGTTAATCAGAGAAGACGAGATCGCGGAATGTTACCCCGTCCCATTCGCGCTGTGGTAATTGGGTTTCCTAATGTGGGTAAATCAGCTCTAATTAATCGCTTGGTTGGTAAAAAGGTGGTAGAAAGTGCCGCCCGTCCTGGGGTGACTCGTCAATTGCGTTGGGTGAGGATCTCCAAGGAGTTGGAATTATTAGATGCACCTGGGGTTATTCCCGTTAAGTTATCAGACCAAGAAGCGGCTTTAAAGTTGGCGATTTGTGATGATATCGGACAAGCATCCTATGATAATCAATTGGTAGCCTCAGGGTTAGTAGATATACTGAATTATCTCCAAGATGTTGCGACTGATTTATTACCGAAATCACCTCTGGAATCCCGTTACGGCTTAGATTCTACCGATGATACTGGAGAAGCATACTTACACTCCTTAGCCGCTCATCGCTATCAAGGTGATGTAGAGCGTACTGCACGACAACTTTTAACAGATTACCGTAAAGGCTACCTCGGTCATATTCCTTTAGAATTACCTTAGCTAACGGGGATTGCGGTTGGCTTCCATAATTTTCATTTGGGTGCGGATCTCTTGGATGGTTTGTTGGTGCGATCGCTGCATTTCATAACTCATCCAGGCAAAACTACCACCAAATACAGTAACTGTACCTATGAGCAAGCTAACCAAAAGCTTGACTTGAGAACGTAGATATTTTACCTCTTGTACCCGCTCTTGCGCTGGGGGCAAAATATTTGTACTCACGTTTTGGGGTGCGATCGCTACTTGTGCTTGCTGTATTGCTGGTTTTGCCTGTTCAAAGGCTACTTTTCGTTGCATCCAATTAGCAATTAATCGCGGGCAATTTTTCTTTACCCATTGCCAAGCTATAATTTTAAATGCCGGTTTGGATACTCGAGAAATTAGTTTTAGTGTTTTATTAAAAGTACGGGAACGAAATTTCTGATTAATCAGGTTAACTGTGCCAACATCATAAAGAGAATCAACAATTAACTTTACTGTAGTTTCTTCCCTAGTAATTAAATTATCTAGCAAGATGAGAACATCATGCATAATTTCTTCTTGCTTTTTCTTCTCTAGCACAGTTGCCAATTCCTGTGGTTTCTTCTCTTGATTTTCCATATATTCTTAAGTGTAATTATCTAGAATAGAGGTATTGATTGTATTTCAGTATTAATAAGTATTAGTAAAAAAATATACAATTGCTAGGTGGAATTAGCAGTATTTGCATGAAAAATAAGCAGTTATATTATGATTTTATAGGCGTACATATGTAAATATCAATTAATTCAATAAAGATTTAATTTCGATCCAATAAAGAATATATGAGTTTTGCTGGTTAGGGCGATCGCATAATTATTTTGCATACTAGATTGAGAAGGATTGGTTTATACATATACTATAAATTCATAAACTATACAAGACTGGCAATGGCCGCCTGACTGCTCCACTTGATTGGTGTGAGATATTGATATGATTTAGGACTGCTATAGCCAATCTGCTTAATTGCCATACATGTTTATACCAAGTTGCAATCAAAGATAGTAGCTTTCATTAGGAGCGTAACGTAGTGTGGCGTGACAATCCCATCAACAATCAAACTACTACAACAGAACGCAACTTGGTATTAGACCCAACCCACGCCCTACACCCCATACCCTGTTCTTGGTCACTTTTAGTAACCAAGCATCTTTTCTAACCTTACCTCTGGGAAAGGGTGGCAGTTGCATCCGCTATTTCTTGTAAAATATGCTTTGCTTCCATGGCAAATTTTTCCGAAAACGGATGAAACGGTAGGTACTCACCAGTTTCTATGTCAAAATTCAGATTAATAGAATACACTTGTGAGTCAGATGATAGGTAAAATCCTGGACGGGCGCTACGAAATAATCAGAAAACTGGGACAAGGAGCTTTTGGTACGACTTATCTCGCTATTGATAGGAAGCTACCCGACAAAGATCAATGTGTTGTTAAGCACTTCTCTCCTCAATCTACAGATTCAAATACTTTGTCCCATGCACGACGGCTATTTGAAACTGAAGCGAAAGTTCTCAACCGCCTAGGCAATCATAACCAGATTCCCCGCTTATTAGCACATTTTGAAGAAGAACAGCAGTTCTACTTAGTAGAAGAATATGTTGAAGGTCATGACTTAAGTCGTGAAATCACTTATGATAAGCGGTGGAATGAGCAGGATGTAATTTCTCTGTTGCTGGTTATTCTAGAAGTATTACAATTTGTTCATCAGAATAATGTTATCCATCGTGATATTAAGCCCTCCAATCTCATTCGGCGCGAGCAGGATGGCAAGATTTTTCTGGTTGATTTTGGAGCAGTCAAACAAATTAGTTCCCATACAGTAACCTCTCAGGAAGATGGAGGGTTAACAGTTGCAATTGGGACTAGGGGCTATATGCCCAGCGAACAAAGTCAAGGGATCCCCAAGTTATGTAGTGATATTTATGCTGTCGGCATCATCGGGATACAGGCACTTACTGGTTTACCAGCAACCCAACTAGCAACAGATAGTCTAACTGGTGAAATTATCTGGAATGAACAAAAACAGGTTAACCCAAAGTTAGCAGAAATTTTAGGAAAGATGATTAGGTATGACTTTCGACAGAGATACCAGTCAGCAACAGAAGCTTTGTCAGCACTGCAAAGCCTGAAACCAGCTCACTCCTCTTCTAAATTAATTGGATGGAAAGCTGCAATTAGTTTAGTCACTGCTACTGCTGCAATTTTGATTACTAGCTGGTTATTTTTCGTGCCTCGTAATAATTTAGAAGTTTATCAAAATACCATTTATGGCATAAAAATCAAATACCCTCAAAAATGGCAAAAATCAGTGACACCAGACCGTATTACTGGTAATTTGGCAAAATTTATGCCACCCCAGCTAGAAAATGTAGATTACCAGGATAATATTAATTTGATTGTACGAGATTTACCTGAGAATCTTCAAGAATTACAAAAATTTACTAACTATTATTTAAATGACATCAAGCAACTGTATCAAGATGTCAACATTATTCAACAAGAAAAAACATTACTTAGCAATCAACCGGCTTATAAAGTTATTTATACAACTAAAGATAACGAAAATAATATTCAACGCCTTCAAATTTGGACTGTTAAAAATACAAAAGCCTATGTGATTACTTACACGGCAAGTCCTGGTAATTATTCTAAGTATTCAGAAATTATACAACTGATGATTAACTCATTTGAAATTAAATAAATCCTGTTTACCTTTGATTTTGTTACATTGCAATGACAAATATTAAAGGGGTTAAATAGGAACAATGTGTAGATTATTTATCAATTTTAAAAATCTATGACAAAAGAATAATTTATGAAAATTTCATATATATGATCTAATCTGAAAATAAAATTAAATTTTTGTAATAATTTATCCGGCTGATTTTATTTAGTTAATAATGTGATCTATAGCTTCTAATTATTCAGTGAGAACTAGCAAAATATGAAAGCCCAATCATTTTTCCAAGCAATAGCAGCAGGAATAGTTACTCTGGGTATATTCTCTGCCATCAGTCCACCTACTGTTGCCCAATCCCAACAGAGGTCAACCTATTTTTGTGCTAAAGGTAACAATGGTCGGTGGACCACATTTGCCAGGAATTACAATAATAAAAAGATTCCTGTCATTTACTGGGTTAAAAAGTTAGGTGGTTACACTCCCAGGGTAAGGTGTAACATAATATCTCCCAAATTTGAGAGTGCCTATAAAAGAGGCATTTTAAATTATCTTACATCTGGGGTTCACCGTGGACAACCAGTTATATGTGCAACCAGTCAGTATGGTGGTCCTTGCAGTCAAATATTATTTACTCTCAAGTCCCATCGGGAAGCTAGTTCCGTACTTCAACAGCTTGTTGACGTTGGCTATCGTGCTGGTGGTGGAGTTTTCCAATCTGGAAATTCCTCCCAGGTTTATATAGATATGGATCGCTTATTGCAAGGAGAATCCCCAAGTAACAAGTAGTTATCAAGTTTTTAAGTAGGTTGGTACAAGTAAATATTTAAGTGGCAAGGATCTGATAACTTGCATTCCTACCTTGAAATTTATTTCAAGGCTAATAAACCAAGCATGTTGAAACGCGCTGCAAGCCTTCCCCAGTCAGATTTATCTGACTTGGTATTTGAGCCTGGGAATTCATTCCCAGGGGGAAATCTGGGCTAATTGAGAATGCTGCAAGTTAAGAGAAGAATCTTAGTTCTTAATTTCTCCAATGCGAAAGTTTTAAGTAGCTTTATGGTTATTGATTACTTTTGTGCTTGTTCTTGCCCACTTTTTTCTTAGCTGTATAGATAAGTATATTTAAAGATTTTGAGGTAAATGCAACATGAACCAATGCCGTACATATCGTTGTCACTCACTAGCTGTAATTGCCTGCATGGGTACTTTATTGATGTTGCCGATGGCGGCTGTGAATTTGGGCATTTCCCATGGGAGAGTTGCTGCTCAACAGCCTACTCCCCAATTGTCTCCTGGGCAAATTAAACAATTAGCTCAGTCAATTACTGTTAAGGTTCTATCGGGAAATAATGCTGGTTCTGGTATTTTACTGAAAAAAGATGGTCAAATTTATACGGTTCTTACCACTAAGCATATTCTGAGAACGGGAAAATCAATTAAAATCAAAACATCTGATGGCAAAATCTACTCTGGAAATCTGGTAACAGGAACTAATTTTCAAGGGAAGGATTTGGTACAACTACAGTTCCGTACCCAGGGAAACTACCAGATTGCTTCCCTAGGGAATTTAGCAACAGTAGTCCGAAACGAAAAAATATATACGGCTGGGTTTCCACTTGAGGCGAAGTCATCCCAGAATCAAGGCTTTGCTTTCACTACAGGACAGGTTTTGTGGATACCGAAGCGTGCTTTTAAGGAAGGCTATCAGATTGGGTATAGTAATGAAATACAAAAAGGTATGAGTGGTGGTCCCATACTGAATCGTCATGGACAGGTAATTGGTATCAATGGTATCCATGCATTTCCCCTATGGGGAGATCCCTATGTATATGAAGATGGCTCCCGTCCTACCGCTGCTAAAAGAGATTTAATGAGCCGTTATAGTTGGGGAATCCCAATTCTAACGGTTACTAGCTTAGTTTCAAAAAGTTCTTTACCAGTGGATCGAGTTTCGGCTACTAATTTGCCACCGATAGCTAATGAAGTCAACAATATTGCCCAAAAAATTACAGTCAGAATTGATGTGCCCAATTCGCCTCAATGTAGTGGCTCAGGGGTAATTATTGCTAAACAGCAAAACACCTACACCGTTCTGACTGCGGAACATGTGATTCGTGAAACTCTAGTATGCGATACCAGAGTTTTGTCATTGGTAACCCATGATGGACGTCGATACCAAATTAAGTTGAATGATAGTAATGTTAAAACTATACCAGAGTCAGATTTGGCAGTATTAGAGTTTACTAGCAACCAAAAGTACGACGTAGCAACCTTAGCCAATTATGACCTAGGTAAAAAGATCGGATTCATTTTTCTTTCTGGATGGTTGAGTTCTAGAAGTCAAAACAAAGAAGCACAACGTCAGTTTACTGCTGGAAGGTTATCACCTAAACAAATAGGGTCTTTGCTTGCCAAGAGCCCTACATCTTTGGAATATGGCTATAGTATGTTTTATACTAACATTGCCCATCGAGGCATGAGTGGTGGTCCGGTGTTAGATACTCGAGGGCGGGTCATTGGTATACATGGCCAAGCAGAAAAAGAAGAAATTAAGGATAAAGCTGGTCGGAATCGTGTTATTTCATTGGGTTTTAGTCTGGGTGTCCCCATGAGTAAGTTGATAAATCGAGCACAACAGATAGGAATAGCTACTGTATTGAGAGTGGAGACTTCTGTGCCACCAGCACTGACAAAACAAGAGGAAAATGGAATTGGAAAAGCTTTACTACAAGTAGAAAAACCTAGGGATAATGCTGATGCCATTGATTGGTTAAATTATGGCTGGCAAATGTTTCTTGGTAGTGGTAATGAGCAGGAAGCAATAAAGGCTATTGAGCGCGCAACTCAATTAGAACCTAATTTTTATCAAGCTTGGTATTTGCGTGGTCTTATTAATTTTCTTGATAAAGAATCATTGAAATATTATGAAAAAGCCACGCAAATTCAGCCTAAATTTACCCCAGCTTGGCGCTTGCGTGGTCTGACATTGATAGGCTTGAACAAATACCCGGAGGCACTATCTTCCTTTGAAAAATTGGCAAAAATTGACCCCAAAGATGTTAGTGCTCAGACATTCCTAAGTATGCTTTTATCAATATCAAGGCGTTTTCCAGAAGCTTTGGAAATTTCCAATCGAGTTATTAAAAGAAATCCTAATGCTTGGGCATACTTTGCTCGGAGTGGAGCGCGCATGGGTACAAAAGATTTCAAGGGTGCCCTAGCTGATTTAAATGAAGCAATTCGCTTAAATCCAGAATACATTGAAAGTGCAGCCTACTCCCTTCGTAGTAGGATTCGTTCTCAACAGGGAGACTTAAAGGGTGCCCTAGCTGATTTAAATGAAGCAGTAAGTTTTGACCCTGAAGATACTGATTATCTTAAACGGCGTGCGGCTATACGCTCAAAACTCAAAGATTATAAAGGGGCAATTGCTGATTACAGCAAAGTGATTCGTCTCAAACCTAAAGATACTGGTGCTATTGCAAAACTTGCGGCTATACGGATGCAACAGCAAGATTACAAGGGTGCGATTGCTGATTTGAATAAGATAATTAGTTTCAATCCAAAAAATGCTGATGCTATTAAAGCACGTGGTTTAGTCAGATTGCTACAGCAAAATTACAAAGAGGCGCTAGTTGATTTCAATGAAGTTGTGCGTCTCAAACCTGAAGATTTTGATGCATACTACTATCGGGGACAAGTGCATGCCCAGCTAAAAGATTATAAACAAGCAGTTGAAAATTATAATAAAATTCTGCGTTCTAAAGAATTTGCAGGCGTTATTGGCGTTCAAGTAAACATTAATTCCCAAACAAAAATCCCTACAATCACCAAAGTAATGGAAAATTATTCCGCTCAGAAAGAAGGGATAAAAGCAGGGGATCAAATTCTGGCAGTTGATGGTAAATCTACAGCAAACATGAGTTTACAGCCAGTAGTAAATCTATTGCGTGGTAAGGCAGGTACAAAAGTCGCCTTGCGAATAACTCGTTCTGGTAAGAATACATTGAATTTTACCCTTACCAGAGCACCAATTGCTACTGTAGATATTGATACAAAACTTGCCAAAGTCTACTATCATCGAGGTCTTGCTCTAGTCCAAATTAAAGATAATCAAGGGGCACGTAAAGACTTTCAAATTGCCGCAGACCTATATAAAAGACAAGGTAAGGAAAATGAACGCCAACAGGCACTGGCAAAAATTAAAGAACTTTAGTAACGCTGTGGGTCAGTCAGAAGTCGAAAGTATTATGCTTGTTAGCTTTGAGCTTTTATCATAGTAGGGGCGGGGTCAACTCACCCCTAGGAACCGATGTGATGATGTGTTGCATTCTTTTAATCATAAGAGATATTGGTTAGTAGTTAAAATAAGAAAAAATAAATCCTATGCAAACTATCCGATTACGTTCTCATGTAGGTGCTGATGGCAGTTTACAAATTCAACTTAACGATTTACCTGCCGACCAAGAAATAGAAATTGTGTTAGCTTACCAAACCATAGGGACAAATACAGATCAACCTACGATCTCTGATGAAGAAGATCCTCTCATCGGACTATTTTCTGGCTCGCCTCACCTTGCAGAAACAACTTATTACTCCCGGTTCGCCCATTTGAAATTGAGTTAGGAAAAATGCAGAACGAAATAATCAGGGTTTTAGCGTTTGATTTAAATTTTGAGCGCAAGTGGGCGTATTAATTTTGCCTCTAAATGCCACCAACAAAAAACCTGATGTCCTCCAAATCCCTATTCTCACGTTATTTATCAATTTCTCTAACTTCAAAAAAAATAGGCGAACCGGGAGTTATTACTTATTGCTTCATCATACAATCAGGACTGCCTCCCGTCTCCTGCTATACTTACCTACTTGGGGATGAAATTTTTTTCATCGGTGCTACCTTATTCATGGGCAGTACCTACTTGCACTAGTTAGTATACATTTGTGAAAACACTCGTTTTTGACAGTGGATGAAAACAATAAAACTGCTCAATAATCGTTATCAAGTAATTCAGGTACTAGGTAGTGGTGGGTTCGGTGAAACCTTTTTGGCGGAAGACACCCATATGCCTTCCCGTCGTCGTTGTGTAATTAAGCAACTCAAACCAGTTTCCAATGATCCCCAAACCTATAAAATGATTCAACAACGGTTTGAGAGGGAAGCAGCGACTTTAGAATATTTAGGGGAAGGTAGCGATCGCATACCTAAACTATATGCTTATTTCTCGGAAAATGGTCAATTCTATTTAGTTCAGGAGTGGATTCAAGGTCAAACCCTGGCAGATGTGGTTGAATCCCAAGGCACTCTCAATGAATCTATTGTCCGGGGAATTGTCTCTGATTTGTTGCCGGTTTTGCATTATGTCCATAGCAAAGGTATTATTCACCGGGACATTAAGCCTGATAATATCATGCTGGAACCATCCTCCAAGCCGTGGGGGAAACCGATGCTGATTGATTTTGGAGCTGTTAAAGAAACAATCCGTTTCGTAGGTAATTCTTCTGGTTCTCCCACCCGTTCTTTGGTAATTGGAACACCGGGATATATGCCTAACGAACAAGCTACAGGGCATCCAGTCTATGGCACAGACCTATACAGTTTAGGTTTAACAGCAGTATATTTATTGACTGGTAAACATCCCCAAGAGTTAGAAGCCAATCTGCAAACCGGGGAAATCATTTGGCGCGAGCATCTGCCAGGAATATCCCCTGATTTTGCTATGGTAATCGATCGCGCCATTAAACCCAATGTGAGCGATCGCTATGGTACGGCGATGCAAATGTTATCAGATTTACATTCATCTCCCAGTGTCATGCCACCGGCAGCAACTCAAGCCACAATTGCCCTGGCTCCCCGCGCAGCTGCAAATAACCAGGAAACTCAACCCCTATCCCCTTCCCAAAAAATAGCCACTATTCCTCCACAACAGGATCGTCAAGGTTGGCAAAAACCAGGTTTAATTATAGGTAGTTTGCTAGTTGGTGGCTTAATTGGAGCAGTGGCGATCGCTACCATGAATCGTCAACCCCAACTTAGCAATAATGTGACTAAATCTACTACGAACATCCAAGAAAAAACGGATATAAATCCCGTTACCGAATCCCCCATACCTACCCTTTCCCCAGATAATACCCCCAATAGTTCAGATAGGGCATCTACACCTGCTATACCCAATACCCCTAACCCAGAAGTCACACCCACACCTGCTGTTACTTCAGAGGCATCCACACCCCAACCAGTAGCCACACCGGAAAATACGGAAACTTCACCACCCGTAGTTATATCACCAACCACACCGGAAAATACACAAACTTCACCAACCGTAGATTCACCACCACCGAAGAAAACAGCTAGCATTGGGAAAGAGCCACCGGCATTTCCCGCAGGTACAGCTAGAAGCGATGTAGAAGCAGTTCTTGGTTCAAAGAGAGATTTAAGAGGATTGTGGGGTGATACCCGTGCTGTCACTTATAAATTCGTGCCCAACCAAATTGACCTTGGTTATTTATTTGACCGCAAAACGGGGGTACTGAGACAAACCGAAGCATCTTTTGCCCAATCTGTAGATCCTCAATTAATGCAAGATACCTTAAATGGGATGTTAGCAGGTAAAGCTACACCGAAAATTCAGCAGGGACTACAAAAAGTTCAACAACGCCAGTCTAAAGATTTTAATTTTTCCCTTGGTGATTGGAAGGGTCAAATTATCAGACAAAATTGTGGTTTCATTTACATTAGTGTTTGGGATGCTGACTTACATGATTTTGTTAATCCTGCCACTGCAAGAAAATGTTAATTTAGTTGACAGTTGACAGTTGACAGTTGACAGTGAAGTTTAGATATTTTGTTGCTTGATAACTATGGGATGTTTTTTATTTGGAAGTCCCTTATAAAGCTTTAATATGAAGCTGCACATAGTTGATTAAACCAAATCATTATTTCTATGTGTCTTCACATAAAATTGGTATTAGTTTAAAATATAGCACTACGTGACTAGTTTAGGACATTTTTGAGAGCTACAACCCTTGATTAGTAAGCTTATTACTCCTTCGGAATTCGCCATTTGCTTTATGCCGGGGAACCCGTCCACCGCAATGGCTCACTTATTACTTATTACTTGCGCGTAGTGCTATACCTGATTTTCGAGTTAATATTCTAATTCAGCAATGCCATAATATTCTAGTAAGTCGCGGCAGAAATAAAGCAATCATTTATAAAAGGTTAAAGCTAGAAAACACATTACTTTTGACTTTTGACTTCCGCCCAGCGGTACTAAGGATTACAGTACATGCACTGTGCTGGATTGGCAAAATTGCGACCATTGGGAAATAGTTTTTCTTGGGTGAAATCACATTTTTGACATTTATATACTACAGCCTTAGTTAAGGTAGTTGGTATATGACAAAGTTCACAAGGTAGTCCCGGAATTATGCGAATAATATCAAAGCCTGGTGTTGAACATTTAGGGCAAAGAGTATTAATTTTTTTAACTAAATTATGGGTTGCTGTGGCAATATTTTCCATGCGGGTTGGATTGTACATTGCCCGCATATCGGTTTCTAAATGGGCTTTTCCAGTGGGTGACTTTTCCAATATAAAATTGACTGCTTCTACTAGTTTTTCTTCTGTAATAATTCCCTTAATTACATGATTACTATCCTTGGGTGACTCTTCGGGCATCACCACCAAACCATGCTCTGGAAAACCGATATTCTCAGCAAAATTTAATGCTTGGTTGACATTCTCAACCACGAGATGACTATGATTAGTTTCTGTGGAAAATGCTTCACCAATAATTTCTATATCTTGTTCTTTATCTATGAAAATCACAATTTCTCGATTACTTGCAATATAAGGCAAACTGGGATGGGGAGCGAAACTACCTTCACTAGCAATAGCAATACTTCCATCTGTAACTTCTAGGGCTTTTTCTGCTTTTAATCTAACTGTTTCAATTTGATTTCCAGGTCTTTTCACTTCCCTGGTAAAAGTACCAAAAATATCTGTATTAAAACCTGGTGGCACCATCACTTTCAAACCTAATTCATTGTCCAAAATTGGAGCAATTACCCTCTCTTTGTGATGCATGGTAGCCAGAATTGCAACTCGATGCATAAATAATGCTTCCCTTACCATTGTTTACCTTTGATTTGGAATCTGATTTGCAGTCAGACAGAAATCTTCAGTCCTCTATTCCTGATTCTGCGTTCTCTGTGCCTCTGCGGTTAATTCAGATTACTATCTAGAACTAAACAATATTTTGTCACAGTTGACAATATCAAAATGTTGGGTTACGCTCCGCTCCAACGCCACTTGCTATATGCCGGGGAAACCGTCCACCGCAATGACTCCCCAACCTACTATCTGTCACGCACCCTACAGCAAAAATATGCTAGTGGCGTAAGTCCTATAATCTTTTGTCACAGTTGGCAAAAACATAAACAACGAAAAACACATATATTTATTTGATTTAGTTAAAAGCCTTGCCATATCAGGGTTATAAAATGTGTTAATTAGAATCTCAATCCCAAATCTAAAATCTAAAATTGTATGACTAAAGCAACAGCATCCCATTCTGCTCCTCTTGTAGAAGAATCCCTACCCCAAATTCATTATCAAGTAGCCATGTCACAACCAGCAACGCACCTATTTGAAGTGACGTTGCACATCCAAAATGTCCCATCACCAATCCTGGATTTAAAACTACCTGTATGGACACCTGGTTCTTACTTAGTCAGGGAATACGCTAAACACTTACAGAATTTTACTGCCGTTGCCGCAAATAAACCTTTACCTTGGCACAAAGTGAGCAAAAATCACTGGCAAGTAAATACAGATGACATTTCAGAAGTGACTATAAAGTACCGTATTTTCGCTAATGAGCTATCTGTACGTACAAATCACCTAGATAGTTCCCATGGTTACTTTAATGGTGCGGCTTTATTCCTGAGAATATTCGGTCAGGAAAAGCAGCCAATTGGGGTGACTATTATTCCACCCAATGAACAATGGCAGATTACCACAGCTTTACCTCAAATCTCAGACCAAAATTATACCTTCCTAGCAACAGATTTTGATACCCTGGTTGATAGTCCCTTTGAAATTGGTACTCACCAGTTGCACCACTTTCAGGTGATGGGTAAAACCCATGAATTGGCAATTTGGGGACAGGGTAATTTTCAGGTGGAGCAAATGATTGCTGATATCACTAAAATTATCCAGGTAGAGGCAAAAATGTTTGCAGGTTTGCCCTACGAAAGATATGTGTTTCTGCTGCACTTATTTTCCCAAGCCTATGGTGGTTTGGAACATAAAACCAGTTGTTCTTTAATATATCAGCGTTTTGGGTTCCGCGATCGCCAAAAGTATGAACGTTTCATGCAGTTGGTAGCCCATGAATTTTTCCACCTCTGGAATGTCAAGCGTATTCGTCCCCAAGAGTTGGAAGTATTTGACTATGACCAGGAGAATTATACCCCTTGTCTGTGGTTTTGTGAGGGTACCACCAGTTATTATGATTTGTTGATTCCCCTCAGAGCCGGAATTTATGATAGCCAGTCATTTTTGCATAACTGGGGCAAGGAGATTACTAGATTCCTTACCACACCAGGAAGAAAAGTACAGCCCTTGACAGAATCTAGTTTTGATGCGTGGATTAAATTATATCGTCCCCATCCCCATAGTCCTAATTCTCAAATTTCCTACTATTTAAAAGGGGAAATGATATCCCTGTTATTGGATTTATTAATTCGTTCCCACCACCAAAATCAACGTTCCTTGGATGATGTGATGCTGCAAATGTGGCAACAATTTGGTCAACAAGAGGTTGGTTATACATCAGAACAGCTCCAGGAAATCATTGAGTTGGTAGCAGGTAAAGATTTAACTGATTTTTACCAACAATACATTGAAGGGACACAAGAGTTACCTTTCAATGAATATTTAGAACCCTTTGGTTTACGGCTAGTTGCAGATACAGAAAAGACACCCTTCTTGGGTATTAAGGTAAGTAGTGAAAATGGTAGGGAATTAATTAAGTTTGTGGAGGTTGATTCCCCAGCACAGGTAGCAGGAATTGATGCGGGGGACGAACTGCTAGCAATTGATGGCTTAAGAGTTAGTGCCAATCAACTGAGCGATCGTCTCCAAGACTACCAATCTCAGGATACCATCCAAGTAACATTTTTCCACTACGATCAACTATGTTCTATACCTGTCACCTTGAGTGAGCCACGTCCCCAAAAATATCAGGTACTACCCATAGAAAATCCCTCTCCTATCCAGAAACAGAACTTTGCTGGCTGGTTAGGTACTTCCTTGACGGATATGTGAGGGAGTGTGGGGAGTGGGGGAGTGAGGGAGGGAAGGAGGGAAGGAGTGAAGGAGTGAGGGAGTGATGGAGTGAAAGAATTAAACCACCAACTAACAACTGTCACCCATCAACTGTCAACCATCAACCACCAACCACCAACTAACAACTAACAACTGTCAACTGTCAACTGTCAACTAACAACTAACAACTGTCAACTGTCAACTAACAACTAACAACTAACAACTGTCAACCATCAACCACCAACTAACAACTAACAACTGTCAACTGCCAACCATCTAAAAGATAGCTCCTTTGGAATTGAGTACATCCGTTGCTTGCTGGGAAGAAAGGGGTCTATAGAAGAGAAAACCTTGGACATTCTCACATTTAATAGATTTCAAGAACTCCAGTTCTTCTTCCCTTTCCACCCCTTCGGCGGTAAGCTTCAAACCCAAACTTTGCCCCAAGGTAACAATTGCCTTGATAATATGAGGCATTTTCACATCAGTGGTTAACTCTTTAATAAAGGAACGGTCTATTTTGAGATTGTGGAGTGGCAACAATTGTATACGGGATAGGGAAGAGTAACCAGTGCCAAAATCATCAATGGACAGATGAATACCCATTTCCTCCAATTCTTGCAGCATCCTTTTGGTAAACTCTAAATCTTCTATGGCAGTTGATTCTGTCACCTCTAACTCTAAATACTGCGCTTCTAATCCTGTTTCTTCTAAAATATTCATCACAGTTTCTACCAAGTTGGGTTGACGAAACTGCTTGAGAGCAAGATTGACTGCCATAGTTAGGGGGGGTAATCCAGCCTCTTGCCAAGCTTTATTTTGTCGGCAAGCTGTTCGCAAAACCCATTCTCCAATGGGTATAATTAATCCATTCTCCTCAGCAATGGGAATAAAAGTACTGGGAGATACCATTCCCATATCAGGATGTTGCCAACGCAGCAATGCTTCCATGCCAGTAATTTGACCCGTGGAGATATTAACTCTCGGCTGGTAATACACCACAAATTCATCTTTTTCTAAGGCATGACGTAAACTTTTTTCTAAATTTAATAATTCTGGATTTTTGCTACTCAAAGAAGTTGTGTAAAACTGATAGTTATTCCTTCCCTGTTCCTTGGCATAATATAGGGCTGCATCTGCGTGTTGAATCAGACTTTCATCATCAGGACTATACTCATCTAACATAGCAATACCTAAACTGCCACTGATAAACAGTTCATTACCTTCGATATGAAAAACCTTTTCCAAGGATTCTAAGACTCTTCTAGCTACCTGTGTTACCTCATCTAGATATTTGATTCGAGGTAACAGGATGGTAAATTCATCACCACCCCAACGAGCAACAATATCTCCAGCTCTGAGACATTCCCGTAATCGATGGGCAACATCTTGTAATAACTTGTCTCCCAATGTATGACCTAAGGTATCATTAATAATCTTGAATTTGTCCAAATCAAGAAACATGACAGCTAAACTTTCTTCATTGCGAGATGCATTGGGGAGAGCTTTAGTCAGCTGTTGATTAAATAGGGAACGATTGGGCAATCCTGTGAGCATATCATGGAGAGCTTGGTGGCGAATCATCTCTTCCACTTGCTGGCGTTGCCAAACATTACTAATATTGGCAGCCATTGTCACTAAAGTTGATTCTTCTTGCTTTGTCCATTGCCGCTGTTTGACACAATCTGCTAAACCCAGATAACCCCAAAATTGATTTTCTAACCGTAAAGGCACCAATATGAGGGACTGAACATCATCCTTAATCAAAAATTCTTGTTCAGCAGGGGTAAATTCCGGTGTAGTACCACTAATGGTATTACCTGCGGAAAGTACCGAGTACCAACGGGCCAATCCAGAATTATTATGGGTTTGATTCTGCCAGTGAGTACGGGAAACTGTTACCTCAGACAAACGTGTCCATTCAAACCTTAAACTGATAGCCATCTCTCCTGTCTCGGGATGGGGATGATTCTCAAATAAATAAGCTCTATCTGCATTCGCAGCTGACCCCAGAATAGCTAAAGCCTTATCTATGGCTTGATTGTAGTTCATCTCTGCCAGTAAATAATTAGCCACATCAGCAACTGCTTTTAACAAGCGATCGCGTTGGCGGACTTCTGCTTCTGCCCGTTTTTTCTCAGTAATATCACTAGTTATAAAAGTTCTAATTAAATCACTTTCGGGAATATAATGAACGGACTGTTCAAAAAATTCTTGTTCTATCTGCACTTCCCGGATGAAACTACTTCCCTTGCCATTTTGTACGGCAGAGGAGAGTCCTGTTAATATGGGATGCTGGTGTCCTTCTTTTCTCAAAGTGGGAAACTTTAAAGTAGCAGCTGGATTGAGATAAGTAACTGTTCCTTCCAAACTCATTTCAATAATTGGATTGGGAATCAGTTCTGGAAAAGAAGCTAAACGAGCTAAAGCCACATCACTAGCACCTTGGCTGCTAGTGTCTTCATTATTAAAAACTAAGGTGTCAAAAGGATTAACTGTATTGTTTGATTTTCCTGACAATAAGTCAGATAATTCTTCTACAGTCAAGGATTCAGGTATATCTTGTTCTGCTAAGTTGCAAATTGCATAGTAGATAGCTTTAGCTTGATTAGAACCAAATTCGATGATATCTCCATGCTTGAGGTCATGAGAAACGCATTTCGTACCGTTAACTAATAAGCCATTAGTGCTGCGTTTGCCATTGAAATTACCATCGACTACTCGAAAGCCATATTGCTCACTATCGGGAACAGTTACCCGTAATAAAATCGCATGTTGGCGAGAAACTGAACGGGAACGTAGAGTTATAGAGTTTCTTGAATCCCGTCCCAGAGAATAGGTTGCTTCTTTGAGAATGATAACTCTTTGTCCTTGAAGGTCTTTGACAAGTAAAAGATGACTTATTTTTTCCTTATCATTATCTCCTGACATTGAATATTCCTCGAAAAAATATTATTTATATAGGTTTTAATCTGAAAATAGTGTTTTAATAAATTTTGAATTTGAACCTCTATTTTCCTTTACAGTTGGTAAAACAACTGAATCACTATTCGTAAGAAAATAGCTAGTAAAATCTCCCATTAATCATGATTTAAAAAGGGGTATACAATAGTTCAGTTATGTGTCCGCAGTAAAATTGCTAATATTTCTCTTTTCGCAAATGAGATTAGGAAAATTTTGGTTATTAATCACTTTTGTTGCATTTTTCTTTTCTAAATACCCAGAATAAAATCAAATGCTATCCAGAACACATAGTAGATTTGCGGAATTTTTATATTTTTTCCGGATCGGCAAAATTATTTATCAAATCAATACTTAGATTCATTAGGCTATCACTTACGAATAAATACTAAAAGTATTAGTTGTTACTATTAATCTAATTTTTTTCGTCACTGAACACTTTCAGTATCAATAATTGTAACAACCTCAGATAAATTACTTATGCAATCCTACTTGGTGGGCACCTGCTTTCAAAGGTGAAATGGTGAGGTTGATAGTGCTACGCGCAAGTCACGCATTCAAAAGCTGATTGCTCCCGCGTCCTCTACGCTTGGTGCTATAAAGGTTTGTTCTTTCCCTTTTCCCCTGAAGCAACAAGTATTGATTACTTATGGTAATTAATGATGATGCTTAAACATAAAAATAGCCCCTATTTTCCGCTGTGGCGGAAAAAGGGACTAATTAATATGGGATTATTGACTATAAAAATAGTATTGGCAAAAATACTTAAGTTTTCGGCGAATGTAACTCAGCGCAGCACTGTGACAGCAAGAAAAACGATTTTAAAATTATGCTTTTCCGTTTATCTATGCATATAAATACATATGTAGATCAGCTCAGTGCATAAAAATGCCGAAAATTTTACTACTAACAAGATTTTTGGTGTTTAGTGATAGCTTTTCAAAATACCAGGTTCTTGTTGCATGGGTAAGATATCCAAAATATCTGTTTGGGAGCAGTAATCAAGGTCTTGATGGCCATCTAAGCCCAATAGTCGTTTACCATGGCTGGCATGGTGAAGTAGCCCGAGTAAATTATCTTGCCACTGAGCATAAAGAGCGATCGCACTAATTACTTCGTCATTACCTGTTAACTCATCTGCAGATAAGCCAGTTGATTGCACTAGACTGTGGGCGATGGCACCAGCACAAGCGGTGTCCTCTAGGGAAAAGCTTCCTTCCCACCCAGAACCAACAATCCAAACTGTTTCTGGCTGTTTATCCATCAAATATTGAACCACTGTACTACGGTTCACAAATGCAGCAGTAATTAAGACTTTTGCCTGTTGTACCCTTTGTAAGGCGCGAGTACCATTGGTAGTGCTAATAAACAAACGTCTACCCTCAACTTTTTCGGGAATACAATCGAGGGGAGAATTACCTAAATCAAAGCCAGGAACCTTAGCACCACCACGTTCTCCAGCTCGGAGACGTTTTTCAACAGCCCAAGATTCACTAGTTTCTTTCAGCAAGTCTAGGTCGCTAAAAACCTGTACTGCTTCTCCTCCAGATGCTAAAACCTTAGCCATAGTGGTAGTTGCTCGCAGGACATCAACCACAATCGCACATTCAGGAAGTACATCTGTGGGTGTTAATTCCGGGGTATGGTAAACAAATAGCTTCACGCGCTGGTTGAACCCAATCTAAAATAGTACTAATGAGACACATTCTACCTACTTGATGTCACCAAACTGAATGTAAATTGCTTCTGGTTGGTAAAGAATAAACTTATAATTATACTTTGATTAAGGAACCGAATTGAATCTGTTTAGCCTGACCAAGAACAGGATATGGGGTGTAGGGCGTGGAGCGTGGGGAAAATCCCACAACCAAGGATGATGAAAATATCTCGAATGCGGCTCCCACACCTAAGCTGTCAACCATCAACAATCAACAATCAACTATCAACCATATGGCACCTTTACCTAACTACCGTCCCAGACAATTATCAGTGGGTCCTTTAGAGGCAGAAGTATTACAGATAGTCTGGGAACTCGGTGAAACTACAGTTAAAGATGTACACGATCGCATTCTTTCTGACCCCAGTCGGGAACTGGCTTATACTTCCGTAACTACCGTACTGCGTCGTCTCACAGAAAAAGGCTGGCTGAGTTGTAATAAAAATGGACGTGCTTTTTACTGGAAACCTTTGGTAACAAAACAACAGGCTGACATGATTAAGGCACACGAGCAATTACAGCAGTTTTTAGCTGTGGGTAATCCCGATGTAGTTGCCGCCTTTGCTGATAGTCTAGATGAAGCAGCTAGTGAACAAATACAAGCGATCGCTCAACGCATACAAGCAGCTAGGCAAGCTAGGGAGGAACAAAAATAATGCATCTAGTGATGATTTTGACTGCCGTTACAGTTGCTTGCTGGATTAGATATCAATGGAGGGAAGCCCAAGGTAGTTGGATCGTCCGTTGGCGGCGATCGCTATTTTTGTTTTTATTTCCTCCTTTGTTAATTTTGATGACAGCCATCGCCCTTGTATGCATGGGACCCCAAGGTCAAATGGGTCACTGGCAAGTCGGTTGGCTGGGTTATGTCATTTCACTCAGCTTGCTGGTATTTTTAGCTTTGATGTGCATTCGCCTGACATGGCAAGGTTGGCTATCCGTAAAGTCAGCACATCAATGTCCTCAAATTATCCTGGATGGGAAACAAGCTCGTCTTCTATGCACAGAGGCTCTATTTGCCGGTCAAATCGGATTTTGGCAGCCAGAATTAGTTATTAGTCAGGGAATGGTAAATAGCCTCTCTCCAGAACATTTAGAGACAGTTATTGCCCACGAACAAGGACATTACCATTACCGAGACACATTTTGGTTTTTCTGGTTGGGTTGGGTACGTTCTTGTACCAGTTGGTTGCCCAACACAGATGCTTTATGGCAAGAACTGCTAGCTTTGCGAGAACTTAGAGCCGATGCCCACGCAGCTTTACAGGTAGACCCCTTATTATTAGCAGAGTCCTTACTATTAGTAGTTAGAGATACATCTGAAAATACTGGTATCGTCTGTGCCGCATTGAGCACTTCTGGTAGCGATCGCTTGGAACAGCGCATCGAAGCTTTACTTTCACCCCCAGAACCAACTCCCCAACCCAGTTTGCAATCCTGGCAAAAATTTATCTGGGCGTTACTACCCTTAGTTACAGTCATATTTCATACTTGAATCAGGCAGCAGGGGAGTTCGGAGTTCGGAGTTCGGAGTTCGGAGTGATGGAGGGAAGGAGGGAAGGAGGGAATAAAAGAAATAAATAATATTTCTCCCCATCTCCCCATCTCCCCATCTCCCCATCTCCCCATCTCCCCATCTCCCCACACTCCCCATCACCTCATTAATTTATCTTCTAGTTTCAGCAGACCTTTTTTCCTTTTGGGGCGATCGCTTTTCGCTTTCTGAACGTTCTAAAACCTGAGAGTAAAGAAATCCGGCAAATGCTCCACCAAGGATAGGAGCAACCCAAAACAGCCACAACTGTTCTAATGCCCAGCCACCAACAAAAACTGCTGGTCCCAAACTACGGGCTGGGTTAACAGATGTATTGGTAACAGGAATACTAATTAAATGAATCACCGTCAATCCCACACCGATAGCAATGGGGGAAAAGTCCTGAATAGCGCGGCTATCAGTCGCGCCCAGAATAATAATTAAAAACATGAAGGTAAGCACCAACTCAGTGACAAAAGCTGCCAACAGAGAATACCTACCAGGGGAATGTTCGGCAAAACCATTACAGGCTAAACTAGTTTTAAATATGTCAAATCCAGGCCTGCCACTGGCAATTAAAGCTAAAACTCCTGCTCCTGCTACGGCTCCTAATGATTGAAATCCAATATAAATCGGTACATCGGATGCTGGAAAGCGTTTTGCAGCCCAAAGACCAATGGTTACTGCTGGGTTAATATGACAACCGGAAATATGACCAATGGCATAAGACATAGCTATTAATGTTAAACCAAATGCTAGTGCCACTCCCAGCAAACCAATGCCCATCGGGTATGCTATATTTCGACCAATCCTCACCCTAT
This sequence comes from Calothrix sp. MO_167.B12, assembly GCA_030066045.1. GTDB lineage: Bacteria > Cyanobacteriota > Cyanobacteriia > Cyanobacteriales > Nostocaceae > Calothrix_A. Next base: position 2,599 of record JASJCJ010000118.1, on the reverse strand, counting down.
CTGCTGTAAACGTTGCAGCTATTACCGCACTACCACAACCAACAAGAACTAACAAGAAAGTTCCAATAAACTCCGCTACATAACGTCTTAGCAGTGGCATTTTTATTAATTATTCACCTTATAAAGAAAATTGATAAGCAAATGTTATATTTCACTTCCTGATGATCCATAAATTTGCCCTATTTTTTTTATATTTAAGTTATATTGCAGGAGGTGATGGTTGTTAGTTGTTAGTTGTTAGTTGTTGGTTGTTAGTTGTTGGTTGTTAGTTGTTGGTTGTTAGTTGTTAGTTGATAGTCTTGAATTCATCACTCCTACCCTACGGGAAGCCGCTGAGTCGCAAAGCGTCCCGTGAGGGATACGCGTCTACACTCCCTCACTCCTACTCTACTCTTCGAGAAGCCACTGCGTGTCTACGAGAAGCCACTTCGTGTCTACACTCCTTCCCTCCCCATCTCCCCATCTCCCCATCTCCCCACACTCCCCTCTTCCCTTGAATATTGTTAATTTTCTTGCCTAGATTCAGTCTCAGGCACTTTTTGTATTTTAAAATACAGACAGAGATAAAATAATCTTGTAAGGGAGAGTAAATTTCATGGTTCAGTCTCCCCAAAGTCAACTAGTCAGCCTCGATTTGAGCCAACCACTGTGGGAGCGATTCTTCAGTGTTGCTCCATTGGTGATAATTGGAACTAGAGAGCCAGAAACGGGTTATGACCTTGCTCCCAAGCATATGGCCATGCCTTTGGGGTGGGAGAATTATTTTGGTTTTGTCTGCACTCCCCGCCATCGTACCTATCAAAATGTCCGTAGGGAAAAGAAATTCACCGTCAGTTTTCCCCGTCCTGAACAGATAGTATTAGCCAGCTTAGGAGCCGCGCCCCGGTGCGATGACAATTCTAAGCCTGCCCTAGCTGCCCTACCAACATTTCCCGCTTCTGTGATTGATGGGGTGTTTCTCCAAGATGCCTATCTATTTTTGGAATGCCAACTAGACCAGATTGTGGATGGATTTGGGGAAAATAGTTTGATTGTGGGCAAAATTGTGGCAGCTCACATCCAACCAGAAGCACTGCGGGTATCCGATGGCGATGACCAAGATTTGCTCCTGAAAGCACCACTGCTGGCTTATCTCCCCCCTGGACGCTATGCGAAGATTGACCGCAGTTTCTCTTTCCCTTTCCACACCGGATTTAAGCAATAATGTTCAGTCACACCACCGCTACTCACACAGCAAGGCGACTTTTGGACTATCTCCATAGTCGTCGGAGGGAAATGATTGACTTGTTACAAAGATTAGTCTTGGCAGAATCCCCTTCTACCGTACCAGCAGCGCAGCAACAGGTCTTAGCAATTTTACAACAGGCTTTATCACAAAGAAGCTATCATGTCAAGTTAATTCCTGGTCGGCAAACAGGTGGACATTTAATTGCCTTACCTCAGGAACGTTCAAAAAATCAACCCAAGCAGTTGTTATTAGGTCATTGTGACACAGTTTGGGCTTTGGGAACCTTAGAAAAAATGCCCATGATGCAGCGTCAAGGGAGGATGTACGGACCCGGAATTTATGATATGAAAGCCGGACTGGTGTTGAGCATTTTTGCTGTAGAGGCGATTTTGGCTCAGGAACTACCTTTGTCAGTAGTGCCAATGTTTTTAATTAATACTGATGAGGAAATTGGTAGTTATGAATCTACCAATCATATCCGGCGACTGGCAAAAATTTGCGATCGCGTATTTGTCATGGAACCATCTTTGGGTCCCCAAGGCAAAATTAAAACAGAACGTAAGGGGGTAGGTGAGTTTACCATCAAAGTGATTGGCAAAGCTGCCCATGCTGGGTTAGAGCCGGAAAAGGGTTCTAGTGCCATCTTGGAACTATCCTTTGTGATCCAAAAGCTGTTTGCCCTCAATGAACCCCAACGAGGTATTAGTGTCAATGTGGGCACCATTGACGGTGGTATCCGTTCCAACGTCATTGCCCCTGCTAGCCAAGCCCGAGTAGACGTGCGGATATTACATCCAGAAGATGCCCAGTGGATTGAATCACAAATTTTTGCCCTAAAAGCCACTACCCCTGGAACCCAATTAATTATACAAGGTGGTATAGGGCGATCGCCTATGGAAAAAACTCCCGGCAATCAACAGCTATGGCAAAGGGCACAGCAAGCCGCATCAGAACTGGGAATGGAAATACAGGAAGGAATGGCTGGGGGTGGTTCTGATGGTAATACCACCAGTCTCTATACTCCCACCCTGGATGGTTTGGGAGCAGTGGGTGACGGTGCCCATGCTCCAGGGGAGTTTGTATATTTGGATACTCTTGTTGAGCGATCGGCTCTGTTAGCGCGATTACTTTTAGATCCTGTCTTGAAAGTAGTTGACAGTTGACGGTTGACGGTTGACAGTTGACGGTTGACAGTTGACAGTTGACAGTCTTGAATTCATCACTCCTTCCCTCTTTCCCTCCCCATCTCCCCATCTCCCCATCTCCCCATCTCCCCATCTCCCCATCTCCCCATCTCCCCATCTCCCCATCTCCCCATCTCCCCATCTCCCCATCTCCCCATCTCCCCATCTCCCCATCTCCCCATCTCCC
>JASJCJ010000117.1 GCA_030066045.1 Calothrix sp. MO_167.B12 | reverse complement strand
CTGTTGGATGCCAAAGGTTAGCTTAGTTTTTTGGCTGTATTTCTCTGCCCAAGTTGCAAAGGCTCGTTCCTCTGCTGCTGCTACCCGCAGTTTGGCAACCCCACCAATTAGTTGTACGGTAAGTCCATCGATTTCACCATCAAGCTTTTCTTGTTGACGTTCTTTACCGACTAAGAGAATGCCAGAAGTTATGGTGACGATCGCTGCCACAATCGATATTCCCAAACCAATTAGGGCAAGTTTGACGTTGTAAACAAACATCAGCCCTAAATTGAGCAGAGAAAAAATACCACTGAGTAGGGTGCGTTGAGTAGCACCGCTGAGTTGATTGCGGATTTGACGAACTGCTAGGAGACGATTGACCATATCTCCAGAGGTGTACTGGCGGAAAAAAGCAGGAGTTATTTTTAGCAACCGGTCCCAAGCTGCCAACTGTAAATTAACGTCAGTAGCATTTTCAACTCGTAGGGCAATAATTCCTTGAGATAGTTGAAAAGCTGATTTTCCAAAAGCAGCGGCGAATAGGGCTAATCCAATTTGCCATAAAAGAAGGCGATCGCTATCAGGAATGGCTTGGTCTATCAACATTCCTGTAGCGAAAGGTACTACCATACCCAAGATTGTGGTTAATATTCCCACCAGAACTATAAGTAAAATATCTTGTTGATAGCCTTCGATACCAAACTTAAATAGTTCAATGAAATTCTCTACTACTAAAGGTAAAGGACGGTAGAAAACATAGGCTCTAGCAGCTAAAGTTTGAGCAACAGTTTCATTTACTGGTATACGAGTTTCTCGAATCGGGTCGTATAGAAAATAACCTTTACCTTTTTCTTGGTTGGGTAACAAAGCAACAGGTGAGTTATCCTCTGCTGTATAGGCAAGAAGAGGGCCGTGTTCTTGTTGCCACCAATTTCCTACTAGCTGAACTCGACGAATACGACATTGAGAAGCACGAGCTATTGCTTCTAGGGGATCTTGGAGCAAGCTCAAGTCTTCTGAATTGTTGGGGGGTTGAATATTTATATTAAGTACTCGACCGATTGCCCCAGCCGCAATTAGCAAAGGTGTTCCGGTTCGGTCTAAAATTGTTTTTTGGGGCTGTAAGATTGAGACTAGCTTACCTAAAGCCGAAGAATTTAATTGTTTATTAAGTTGTTCTCTAGCTTGAAAGCGACGAAATTCTACTTCTTGTCTTTCTTGAGCATGTAAATTTAAAGCGTAGCAAAAGTATCTGTGGAAAATCTCTAAACTAGCTGATAGTTGTTCGTTATCATCGCATTGAAATGTGGGGACATATCTAATTTCCGTGGGGCTGATAGCGGTTAACCACATATCCCCAACCAAAGGAAACCAGGGAGAATCTTGATCTAAAGTTAGATTTGAAAAATTCAGCCAAGAAATTGTGCCTTGACTAACTTTAAGCCAAATAATTTGGTTGGCAGGAGGTTTTATAGTTTGATTAGTTTCTAGGGAATAAGGTGTAGAAATGCGATATATCCTATCTCTCGAACAGGGAGAAAGCGAAGTATAATCTGGATTTTGGTTCTGCAAAGATTCCAGGCTAATTGCTTCTGCTAAATGTTGTAACCAGCTTTCTAAAAGTGTTATTTTATGAAAATTTTCTTGAGCAATTTGTACTTGCAAATCTTCTAAAGAAAGTTGCTGAAGTTTTACATCTTCCAAAGCAACTGCTAAAAGACCTAAATTTTGAGTTACCGCTACACCACACAAGATTTCACCAGGATTAACATCAAATAGATACCGACGTTCTCCTGTTGGTTGTTGGTTGCTAACTCCTGTAGCAAATACTGATATTTGTCCGGAGATAACCAGCCAAAGCTCTTGGGGATTGTGTAGCAAAAAAGGCTGATTGCTTTTGAGTTTGTATTGGGAAACTAGCTTTTCCTGAACCATACTAATGACTGCTAATCAAACGCTATACAATACAGTATTTTTCAAATTTATGTCTTCAATTTTTTCATAAACAAGTTTTTGAAACTGAATTATGCACGCAAAACTGAATAACGAGTAAAAGCTAAGTCTTGTAATAATTCTGCTGCCTGATTTTTTTTATTAGCTTTAATAAAGGCTTGTTGAAGTAATTGAGAATTTCTTTGAAGATTCGGACAGTCTAAAAGTTGATCTACGGTTTTACCAATAGTCTTGACAGTTACTTCAAAAGGTGAAAGATATATTGCTGCTCCTGCACGCAGACAACGTTCTGCGATATCTTCACTTCCACTCCCGTAAGCAATTATCAAGCTTGGCAACCCATGAGTGATGGCACCAAGTACAGCAGTTGAATGACCACTGGAGATAACTGCTTTTGCCTTTGGTAATATTAACCCTTGTGGTATGTGTTTGCGAACAAAAAAGTTTTCTGGAATCTCACCTATTTCTCCATCCATACGTCCTACAGAAGCAATTACATGAACTGGACGATTTTTTAAAGCATTTACTAAATATGACCAAAACTTTGGATCTTCAAAAGTTCTGCCAGGTTGCACGTAAATTAGGGGTTTAGTTGAAATATCGAATTGTTGCAACCAGCAATTCAACTCGGTATGCAATAAAGGTGGTTCCCAAAGACAATCACCTACCAAATGAACACGATCGGGTAGTATATCGACATTACCTTCTAATTCGGGAACACTTCTTAGTAAGTAAAGATCTCCCAGTAAAGGAGTTTCTCTGTAGTTGGCAGAACTCGGAGGCACTCCTAATAATTCGCAAGATTCGTTATAAATTCGCATCATGTCTCCATATCGCCAAACCAATCTTTCTTCACTTTCTGTTTGAGGAGAACGCTCTAAAAGCGATTTACAGGCTGGATAGAGGTATGCAGCAAGACCTAAAATGGCAACAGGTATATCGTAAAGTTTGCGATTAATAAGTGGTCCGAGGGTTAAGTGCTGACCTACGATCACATCTGGAGCAAAATTTTTGATGGCATATTGAATATACTTAACTTGTATGGCAGCCGCAAATGGTTTACCCCAGTTATAGACTCTAAAGCCTGGATTGTCTTTTTCAGTACAGGTAACTAATTCAAAACCAGCTTTTTTAATTATTTTACCTAACGCTGAACTAGTTAAAAAAAGAACTTCATGACCTTTCTGACGCAAAGTTTTAGCAATACCAATTGCTGGATAGATGAAACCATAATTACTTAGTGAACAGAACAAAAATTTCATTTGACTATATAAAAAAAATTGAATGATTTTTTGTTTTGATTGATTAGATATCTGATTAAAAGGTAAAACCTTCAAACCGGGATGAGTAAGTACTTAGACAAAATTAATTGTATATTTGTCCGAAGCGAGTTGAAGGTCGTGAAACGTAGCAACCGCAAGACCTTGAGATTGCTTCCCTACGGTCGCAATGACACATTTTTTTCTGTCCACCTACTTATCAAAGGCAGTAGAATAATCATGACCATACTTAGTACTTTTTTAATTTATCAATTACTTGCAATCAAATGCCTATAAGTACCTTCGTGTTCTCGTAATTCTTCATGAGTACCTCTTTGGACAACTTTGCCATGTTCTAAAACGATAATTTCATCACAATCGCGGATAGTACTGAGACGATGGGCAACTACGATACAAGAACAACCACGTCTTCTCAGATTGCGGTCTACAATTCGTTCGGTTTCTGCATCCAAAGCACTGGTAGCTTCATCTAAAACTAGGACGCTAGGATTTCTTACTAAAGCGCGAGCAATTTCTAACCGTTGCCGTTGTCCACCACTCAGATTCATTCCTCCTTCACTCAGTTGAGCATCGTATCCTCCTCGTAAAAACAGAATTTCTTCGTGAATTGCTGCATCCTGACAAGCTTTAACTAAATCAGCTTCTGGTATGGTGTAATCCCACAGAGTCAGATTATCTCTAATCGTGCCAGCAAAAAGAAAAATATCTTGTTCCACCATAGCTAAAGAACTGGTAAGCACCGAACGGGGTATTTGGGTACGGGAAATACCATCAAAAAGGATGTCTCCTGACCAAAATGGATAAAGCCCACAGATGAGTTTAGCAATGGTAGATTTACCCGAACCAGTACTACCAACTAAGGCAATTCTTTGTCCTGGTTTAACGGTTAAATTTAGGTTTTCAATTAAAGGTGCTTCTAAGCTACTGTAGCCAAAAGTTAGCTGATGGAGTTCGATAGAACCTTGGAGTCGAAATGATTCAGAACTTAATCGCCCACAGCCTAGAAGGCTGGGGCTATGGAAACCAAGCTCGTCTCCACGGGCTAAATTAGTTGTATCTTCTTCCCTATTGCCCACCTGAGATTCATCAACAGGATTTTGTAAAACATCATCAAGACGGTTTAAGTCGGCTACTAAATCTTGTAAGGTACTGCCAAAGTTCACCAAATTGTTGACTGGTCGAAGAAAATTAATAGCCAGTAGTTGGTAAGCAATCAGCATCCCAATACTTAAGCTACCGTTGATAACTCTAAATCCTCCGATAACCAGAATTGAAGTCGTAGCTAAAGCCGTCAGCAAAGTCGGTAGTGAGTTGAGAATTTGAGTTTGTAAACCCAGTTTTTGTTGGGCGTTAAGGGCTTTGGTATAATAGCCAGCAAATTTAGCAAATAAATCGGATTCTAATCCGGAAGCTTTAACAGTTTCAATGGATTGAATGCCTGCAATGGCAACACCAGACACCTTACCATATTCTTGAGCGAGGCTGAGATTAGCATCAACACGGTTGCGGGAAAGGCTTTGGAGAGCTACAAAATTCAAACCAGCAAATAATATCGTTATGGTAGTTAATAGCCAATCATAGGTCAGCATTAACAGAGCATATAACCCCATCATCACCGTATCAATGACAGTAGTAGCAACACGACCAGAAAGTACTCCGGCAACTCGATCGTTAAGTTCAATACGACTGCTGATTTCCCCAGAGAACCGCTGGGCATAAAATCCCACAGGTAAGCTTAGCAGATGCCAGATAAATTTTCCAGACATGGTAACGGAAAGTTTAATTAGCAGTCTTCGCAAAGCTCCAAGCTGCATTCGCATTAACAATCCCTGGAGAATTGCAGCGAAAATCATTCCGAGTAATAATGGTCGCAGCCAGTCTTGGTAGTTTTCTACTAAAATGCGGTCTACAAAAACTTGGGTGAAGGCTGGTATTGTAAGGCGGGGAAAGGTGAGAAATAATCCTGCTAGTAAACAGAAGAGTACAGCGCGACGAGAGTTAGTTAGACGAGAAGCTAAGGCAGAAATTGTACTTCTTGATTTTCCACCCTTTTTAAAATCTTGTCCCGGTTCCATGACCAAGACAACGCCAGTGTAGCCTTCGTCAAACTTTTGAAAAGAAACTTTACCTCGTCCAAAACATGGATCGTTAATATAAACAATATCTTTACCAAACCCCTCCACAACTAAATAATGGCTGAATCCTATAAATGCTATAAAGGGAAGTTTTAGGGTTCTAAGGCTTTCCAGTGATTTTTTGAATCCTTTAGCAGTTAAACCATAGCTACGGGCAACTTTAACAAGATTAGAGGCTTTAGCACCATCTCGCGAGATGCCACATTGCCGTCGTAACTCAGGTAAAGGAACAAAGCGACGGTAATAACCTAAAATAATTCCCAAACTTGCAGCACCACATTCTACTGCCTCCATCTGTATCACAGTAGGGGTCTTAACTCGCACACCTTTATTCTTAAGCAGTTTTTGTAAATACTGCCAAGGGGAAATTAGTTTCAGGAATAAAGAATTGGTAAGTACCACTTTATAATGCTCGGAAATAGTATGTGAAGTTGCTTTAAACCGCTAATGCAGGACGTGATTCAGAAACAGTCGCTGATAAATAGGGAGGGAGCGCGAATTTGGTAATATACTCAGAATGGTTAAGGCATTTATAGCGGGGATGACTATCCATTTATTTATTCTTCTATAATTAAGTCCACAATTTTTCTAAGCCTTAAGAGGTTTTTTCCCTCCATAAACTATATTAAACTAAGAACTTAGATTTATAATCAAAGTTAACTTAAATAAATATCAAAATTTCAAATTGATTCTTGAAATTTCCCATCTTTAGAAAGCCAGCGATGACCAAACCATAAATAAGCTTTTGCTTGCAACGGCTTATTTGGCTGATAAACAATCTTGATATGATGTAAACGCCTAGCAATTACGCTTTTAAATTTAGATGAATCGAATGCGGATGCTTTTACGAAGTTATCTTGCTTAAGTTGCTTAGTATGTTTTTCTTTTAAAAAACCAGACCAGTTTAAAATAGCATTAGCTTGGTCTAAAGTACACAATTTATTTTTTATTAGATAATCTTGGAACAGCTTCCATTTTGGTGAATTTATAGGTTGTTTATATAAATAGCACTCCAAGCCAATTTTGGGAAAGATTTTATCCTCAATTGCAAAATTCAATTTAATTTCATCAACAACACTAGACAAATTAGACAAAAGAGAACTCAATTGATTGCTTGAATCTGACCAACCGATATTGTTCAAATAGTCTAATATCTGCTCATTAGCAATATCTTCAGCACAAAGTCTTATAGCTTTTGATTCAGATTTTCTTGGTAGCATAACACCAATTTGAAATACTTCTCCATCAGATGGTAATGATTCAAAGCATGTTAATAAATGTTGTTTTACTTCTTCTTTTAAAAAACTGTTAAATAATAAACTGAGTGCTTCATCAGCAACCCATTTTGATTCAGCAATAATACTATTTTGATTAGATGAAGATAAGTTTTCTTTCTGACCTATAATATTTTGGGTTCCAAAAAATAGGCTTGGCTCTGGCACTCCTAAAAATTGTTGATCTACATCGAATTCTAACCAGATATTTTTTACATTTTCGTAAAGAGGAGATTTTATATTTGCCCAATGAGCAGAAAAGTTATGTATTTTGTCCCATACAGAACTAGCATATGATAAATTTGCTAGGGTTTTAGAACTATCAACTAAAGTTTCTCGACCTTGATTTAAAGTAGAAAAAGCTATTGAAAAATCTGTTCTAGGTGTAGATGAACCTAAATGACATTCAAAAATTGCATCTGAAATAGTAGGGAAGTTCGGTAACAAATTTCCTATTTGAGCAATCTGTGAAAGACCATCAGTACAAATAAGATTATCACTCAAATGAGAGCCAACAGTTTGTAGAACATTTTTCAGCGAATTAGCCATTATTTCTAATACTCAATAAATTTAAAATTAGAGCAAAAAAAGAAATAGTAGGAACAACAATAAACAACTATTGTTATTTAAAGCTATTACTTGCTCCTACTCCTCTCCAAAAATTGCACAAAAGTCAGTAGTCATCCCTCCTGACTTGCACACTTTAAAACCATTATCCACTAATGATTTGAGCTTTAATCAAATGTATTACTTGTCGGCGAAACTATCTTTCGGTATTTCTCCGTAACCTATACATGTTAATTGTGGACAATCTATGTTTTTTGCATTACATCCCCATCCCCCTCCTACTATTTCTTCTAAGTTTTCAATATCTAGTTCTTGATTATCATTGAGAAACTCAATTTCATCCTTGTTCTGAGGGATAATTTCATAGTTTTGTTTTTCTTGATTGTTTTGTTCTTCCATGGTTTAATTCCTCGTCATTTACTAGTTATTGTGTTACCAACAAATAAATTAGTTGGTAGTGAGTTAAGAATAAAAAAACCAAAATATATTAGTGGGATCTTTATTCTTTATCCGTAATAATTTCTGATTATCGGTCATACTAATTGAGTCTTTGTCTGAAAAATAAAAACAAAATTTCAAAAACTGGCAACTACAGGACTTACGCAACGAAGATTTGTCATTGCGACCGAAACGAAGTGTAGGGAAGCATAAGCCCTTCGGGCACGCTTGGCGAACGCAGGATTTTTGCGTTCGCCAAGCGTGTCCGATAGGACATATACTTCGCTATCGCTCGTAATGACGCAGTTACGTTACTCTTGCCTAAGTCCTAAACTATTTAAGCAGTACAAACTTCTTTAGGTTTAACAGGCTCTTCAATTTTGTTGACATAATCGCGATAGGCTTGAGCCGTACTCGCACGGAAACGATTACCAAAACCATCACAATAGTTGGTATGAAACTTACCCTTGTGAGTCATGGCTACAGCAGCACAACCGCCACCACAATAAAAGGCATAGCGACATTTACGACATACGGGGTTGGTAACTACTGTGCGATTGCGCCAAGTTTGATTTAATTCTTCATTTAGAACTACTTCGCTGTCTTCAGTAATATGACCAATGCGAATTTTTTTATCCCCTGTTTTTTCCCAGCAAGCATATATATCTCCAAAGGCATCCAAAACATACATCTTATTGTGTGCCCCACAAAAGCTTGGTTTTAGATTTGGTAATGGGCTTTTTCTTTGTTCAAATATCTGTCTTACTCTAGCCATCAAACCGTCATCTGGACGATTAATTACTTTCATACTCGGATATTGTTGACGCATTTCGTCCAATGCTTTATCTAACTCCCAAGAATTAAAAGTAGTTTTTATACTGGTTTTATCGTTTAATTCACTAGTAGTAACAGGTGCTGTATAGGCAGAAAAATTTTGGTATCTGTTCCATCCTCGCGCAATAATTTCATCAGCCAACTCAGGAAGTTGTTCAATATTATTACGGTCGATGTTCATCCGCACGCTTATCTGAACTCCTAAGTCCAATGCCATTGTGATATTTCGGGCAATCTTTTCAAATGAACCACTGCCATCAGCATAAATACGTCGCTTATCGTGTTCACTAGGAGGTCCATCGAGAGTAATTTGAAGTGAGGAAATTTTATCTTCTCCCAATAAATCTTCATAAGCTTCTAGTTCAGTAGCATTGGTAACAGCAGAAAAGTTAGCTTTCCCTAGAGATAATGCTTTATTAATAATGTATTCAATTATGGGGCGACTTTCCGCTAATAAAGGTTCTCCGCCAAAGAAAGTAATATTTCGGGGTAAATCCATCTCTTCTGTTACCCCATGACCTGCCTCAATTTGGGGCATAGCAGCAAAAATCCGGTCTACCATTTCTGGTTCCATAGTCTTAAGCAAATGCTTAAAAGCAGGATTAGTCCGCATATGGTCTTGGAAACAATAAGGACAACGAAGATTACAGCTATAGGTAGGCATAAATATATAGCTAGGCATTAATCGAGAAGCAAGATGATGTAGTTTTGTCGCCATCTGGACAAAAAATGCTTGTTCTTCTTCGACTGTCTTATCAGTTAAATAGCCTCGTCGTTTAAGTAATTCAATAGTTGCCTGAGAAGGTGCAATGACTTCTCCTTCAATGGGAGGTTCTGGAGTCCAATCTCCGTAGAGAGGTTTCGGTGGATTCTTGACTTCTAATGAGCGCAAATACGTCGCTACTCGTCGTGAAACCTTGTCATAAGCCCCTGTATAGCCGTGAACAAGTAGCATTTTTTCTGTCTCTTGGGGCAAATCCGCATAGATTGTGTAACTACTTGTGCGTATCATAGTTGCTTATTTTCCTAAACTTGAATTGGTTCTTTTTTTGATTGTCAGATTTCTGTTTAAAATAAACAGTTTAATTACTAAAATAATTTTTCTGAGAGTTAGATTAAACTTCCGACTTATTAAACGGTAAAACTTTCTCCAGGCTTTCTCCAGACTTTTATGTATTGCTTACAGTACTATTTTTTCGTTATGCTAATTCAACTAAATATAAAAAATACTCAGCACCAACAATCTCTTTCACCTGTCGTCGATGTTGATGCTTGAGTTGATATTAAATATTCTAATTTTTCTATTTGAGTTAGGAGCCGATTTGGATGCTACAATTTCAGCCTCTATTGACTCAATACTTTACTGTATTGCATACAGTTTTAGATTTTCTGACCTACTTCATTACCTCGTTTCTAGTCGCCGTAAAAGCCTTAACAATGAATTTGTATCTAATTCTGTCAGGCTCGTACTTATGATTCTAATTGCGTCTACATAGCCCAAATAAATTTCATACTTTTGTCGTTTATCGGCAGGAATTTTGTCAAAGTTCACTCCTTTTCCCCAACGATGAATAGTATTTGGTTTGATTTGTAAGATTTTGGCAAGTAAGTTGATACATTTCTCTCGATAACCATGTTCTGACTCCATGGCTAAAATCTGTCCTTTTGTGAAACGATCTCTACCATCTTCAGTTATGGCATCCAAACCAAACCAACGACGACAAAATGTTCTAGGGTCCATGCCTTGTCCGCACTCGATAGAAGCTTTCTGAATTTTGAAAACTAATTGAGCTGATGGATTTCTCTTTATTTTATCTGATAAATATTGTGGGTTCTGAAAATCATGGCAAGGAACAGGTTTAGAGCATCTATCTCTATTTTTAGAAAGCTGAGAGGTCGTTTGTCCCTTAACTTTTCCTTGATGATCAGCTGTTACACATTTAACTTGCATATTTATTAACTTTGTATGGTTAGTGACTAAAACTCTTGTCCCGTCTAGCTTGAAAATGGTTGATAGTTGTTAGTTGTTAGTTGATGGTTGACAGCTTAGGTGTGGGAGCCGCAGTCGAGGTATTTTCATGTTTGGTTGTGTACCAAAATTCATGCAGGACTCACTTGAAAGAGGGTGTGGGATATAGGGGAAACGATAGCCCTTTGGGCATTCAAGAAAGGCACGGCCTGTCCTGAGGGCTTAAATTTGTTTTCATCGGGACTGCCTTGCTGTCCTGCATTAACAATGCACGGCAGCTATAAACTAGTACCACTGTGCGTCGGTCAAAAGTTACAAGTACTTTGTTTCCTCGCTTTGACCCTTTGTCAGAGGATATTTGTCAAGTATCGCTCATTACCCAAAATTTTATGTTGATCCCCCCAACCCTCTTTTTAAGGGGGATTTAGGGGAATCTCAGATATCCTGGGTATGTAATATGACTTTTTAAACAACCTCTAAATGGTCTGCTTATTTCCGCGCCCACTGTACTAGTGCCTATCTCTAATGCTATTTGGTTAGGGCTCTTACCCGTTTGTTCGGTTGAACTAGATATTTTGCCCAGACACGTGGAATTTCCTACAAGACAGAAAACTATACTCTTCGTCTGTAAACCTCTAGAAAGTTGGATAACTTAGTGAACCTTTTATCAGTAGGAATATCATACCCAACAAGCACTAACATAGTCCCGAAGGATAATTAATACTTTATAAAAATATAATTTTTTTTACGGATAAAATAGAAAATTTTACTCTGATGGAATACAGTTATCCCTACATTAGGGCATTAGGGAAAAGAGAAAAGGAAATCCCTGACCCTTTAACCCAAGTCTGCGATCGCCTCTAGGAATGTATTCTATTCAACTGAAAACTGCTACAAGTAAGTAGGCAGAAAAAAAACAAAGTATGTAATAAAACGTAAAATCACCCAAAACCCAATTTTGCTGATTGAATGTATGAATTAGACTCACGCATTAGATAGGTTATGGCTTCCCGTACAGAGAAGCAGAACCCATAGATACACAACAGTATTACTATATATTACTATAACAGTACTGCTATATAAATAAAATTACAAAAATCCTGATTCAGTCCAGATAGTGATTCAAAATTAAAAATTCCATCAGCCTAACTGGAGGCAATTAAAATCATGGATTTAACTACGACTTATTTGGATATAAAACTAAAATCGCCACTAGTTCCTTCAGCATCTCCCCTATCAGAAGACATAGACAACATTAAACGCATGGAAGATGCGGGAGCAGCAGTTGTCATGCATTCCCTGTTTGAAGAACAGCTAACCAACGAACGTTACGAATTGCATCATCACTTGACTTATGGTACAGAAAGCTTTCCAGAAGCACTTACCTACTTCCCTGAACCAGACATTTTCCGCATTGGGCCAGAAGAATACCTAAATCATATCAGTCAGGCAAAGGAAAAAGTAGATATTCCCATCATTGCCAGTTTAAATGGTGCTTCCGTAGGCGGTTGGACTGATTATGCTCGATTGATTCAACAAGCAGGTGCATCAGCGTTAGAGTTAAATATTTACTATGTTCCCACAGACATGGAAACCACTGGCGAACAAGTAGAACAAACCTACATTGATATTCTCACTGCTGTAAAAGCTGCTGTTACCATTCCTGTAGCCGTAAAACTCAGCCCCTACTTTACCAACATGGCAAATATGGCGACATGTTTGGATAATGCCGGAGCTGATGGCTTAGTATTATTCAACCGTTTCTACCAACCAGATATCAATTTAGAAACCCTGGATGTACAACCCCATGTACTTTTAAGCACTCCCCAAGCCATGCGATTACCACTGCGGTGGATTGCCATTCTCTACGGTCAAATCAATGCCAGTTTAGCTGCTACCAGTGGTATACACCAAGCAGAAGATGTAATTAAGATGTTGATGGCAGGGGCAAATGTGACCATGCTCTGTTCAGTGTTGTTACAAAACGGTATAAATCATATTCGTTCCATTGAATCAGAAATTCATGCATGGATGGAGAAGCACGAATATGCATCAGTCAAACAAATGCAAGGCAGCATGAGTCAGAAAAATTGTCCCAATGCAAGTGCCTTTGAACGTGCCCAGTATATGCGAGCCTTGCAAACCTATAAACCAGAATGGGCAAAGGTTTATGAACCATCTTATTATTTGGGTTAGGTAAGGTGGGCATTGCTATTCCTGTCAAGGTGACATTGAAGCAATCTCAAAAATGCCAAAAAACAAATTGTCCAGTAGGGAACATCCACAATTTATTGGGTTATAGAATAATCTGGCGTTGCTGATTAGAGGGATGATTTTATCTCACGCAGAGGCGCAAAGACGCAGAGGAGTGATGTTTGTTCTAGGCTAAAAATCTAAATTCATCCCGTATTTATGCAACGCCAATAATCTTACCCACGCCGTGCCCTTTGTGCGATGTCCCGTTGAGGTAGCCTCCAGACTTAACAGGAGCCAGAGCCTCCACAAAATTCATTACAATGTAGAACCTTGTAACGATAACCTAGAAAGATGGCGTTGCATCTTTGCGGGATGATTTTCTTTTCTCTCTCTATCAGAAAATCCTTTCTTAGCGTCCTTTGCGTCTTTGCGGTTCATTACTTCATCCCTCTATTGTGCAACGCCAGAAAGATAGATAATATTTTGGAGGATAAAATAAGCCTCAAATCTTTTTAATCTTCATTTTCCTGATTAGAGTTTTCTATCTCACATTCTTGAAGAAGTTGATCTATAGTTTCAGGAAATTCGCCGTTTTCTACTTTTTTTGTAAAAACTTGATAGCAATCTTTTTTATCTCCTTCTTTACGAGGAAATCCTAACCACAGAACAATAATTATTTTTTCTTCTTTGAATGCTCGAAAAAATAATCTATATCTTTGAGGGAGTCCCATTTTCTTGAGACGGCCGTACTTTTGTAAGGGTTTTTGTAAAGCAAAGTGCGAAGCGAAAGGGTCTTGAGTAATTTTTTCTTTAATCCCAATATTCAATGCTTTTAATAACTTGGCATCTGGGTGTCTAATAAATTATTCTTGAGATAAATTATTTTTTAAAATATAAACTCTATCACGCAAATCTACCCATTGTTTATAAAACAATGGGTAGAAAAAAATTTGCCATCCATTACGAGTGAATGAAGTCATTAATCTAGAATTACATCAGCAAGTAAATCATCCATTTCATCACTCATTTCATTTGTATAAGGAACAAGTTGAGAAGGATTGTTCATAGCATCCTTCATCAAAAAGTCAAGAAAAAGGCTCATCATAATACCATCAGTATCATCAGTATCATCAACATCATTAGTATTTAACCGAACTAAAAATGTGTTCTCAGATAATACTTCTATGAAACCTGAAGCATGAGCTAAATGAGGATAGTCCTTAGAGAATGCAGGAGGTAAGCAAAACCCATCTTGATTTCCTACTTTGGCATGAGTGATGGGATAATTTTTGACAGACATATTATCAATCCTTAGCAGGAATTCATATTGAATGCTTGGATAACACAAGTCTAGGGAGACTAAGTTTTTTCTCTTTATGCTTTATTCTTTATGCTTTATAATTAATTATTATAACATGCAATTTCAAGATCAAAAATTCCGCTAAAGTGCATGACTTACTATCAAAGTTTGTTGTTCACAAGAACTAATTAGGGCTTGCTAAAAAAGTCTTTGGGTGAGGGTAGGGAACTCTTAACAGGCAACAGGCAACAGTTTCATCCCTGATTTTTTTCTATTCTTTTTAACAGAAAAAATGAACAATGCAAGGTTTTTAAATATCAAACTCCTATTTCCTTGCACTTTCTCCGGATAAAACAGCCTAAAAGTATTGATAAATAAATGTTTTATAGTTATTCAGCAGACCCTAATTATAGCCTTAGCTTCTGCCAGCTTTTTACCTAAATCGCTGTCTGTGGGGTAATCAGGGGCTTGGGTATTTTGTTGTTTATATATTTTCTCTTTTTCTGATATCATGTGTTGGGTTCCACTTCGTTACACCCAACCTACGAGGGATTGCTACGAGGAATTGCGATCGCACTACATAAATAGCTTCGCACTGTTACAGTTTACAAGTTGCAGCGCGCGCGTACAGGTGTTGGGGGAATGCTGCTCGAGCGTTGTTTCGGGGTCCGTCATCTTTGTATATCTCCCCTCCCCCATATATTTTTGCGAACTCCTGTGGAAAAGTCTGCCTTTTTACGTTATACCACTTCTCGCCCCCATAAAATCCCCCCAATACACCCCCATTCACCCCATAAAACGGTAATGCCCCTCTCCAGGTGGAGTTAAATGGCTCTTTGTTTATACCCTGTAAAACTGTTTCGTAATTTTTAGAAGAACCTTTTCCTGTTAGGTAATCTTTAAATTCCCCTTCGTACCACCCTACTATCGAAGCGAAACGCAAATACCCCATTGCCCCAACCATGTCCTCTAGTTTACCACCCAGTGTATTTCCTGCCTCAACCCAAATTTTCTTTTGCACACTGAAACCAAAGTTTCCATGTGAATTTTTTTTCCATAGATCATCCATTTTTTTTAAATCAGGACAGGAAAAATTTTCAATTTGTGGGATTTCCAACCAAACAACATCTTCTCCATTCAACCAAACAACATTTTCTCCATTAGCAATAAAAATCATAAGTTGAGTCATTTTTGTGTTAGCTGAACGCCATTTTTTCGTTAACAAAAAGTTATGTAATTCGGCATAAAAGTGTTTTTTTAGAGAATTCCAAACCTTTTCATTATAGTTTGGCTGCAACTTAAGTAATCCTCGATAAACCAATTCAATATCGTTAGCTGTAATAATTTTATCCTTTTTAAAAGGATTAGTTTCTTCGGGATGTTTTTGGAGGATATTATATGCTACTTGATAAGCTTTTATCGCTTGTTTTGGATATTTTTCAGCGAGTAAATTTCCTTGATTACCTTTCACCAAAACTTGGATTTGTAATCCTTCATCAGAACTAATGTTATTTCCTGTTTGGTTTAAATATTTCAGGCTTTTATCAATCTGTTTTTTAGCTTCATCTGGTTTTTTTAGTTTCTGGTATGCTTGGGACATAGAAACCGATAACATCGCTTGTTTAAGGCTATGGTCATTAATTCTAAAGGATAAACCAGCCTGTCTTAAAGCCTTATCTGAATCGTCTGTCTGATTTTTATTACGTAATTCTCCGGCTAGTTTAGATAATTGTTGAACAGTTTCAACATCTTTCTTGACAATTTTAATATCTTTCTTGCCCAAAGCAAGTTTATTTTGTAATTTGCTTGCTTCTTCCTTTGCTTCTCGCGCTTTTAGATTAGCATCATTAGCAATTTTTTTTGCTTGTTCAGCGTTTTGTTGTTCTGCTTTAGCTTTTTTCCCTGCTTCTATGGCTTTTCGGTTAGAAACCTGAGCATTTTGTTGTGCTTTTTCAGCTTCTTCCCTTGCTTTTGTAGCTTGTAGATTAGCATCCTTAGCCTTGTTTTCTGCTTGTTTTGCTTTACGTTGTTCTGCTTTAGATTTTTTTGTTGCTTGTTGTGCTTGCTGCTCACTATGTTTAACCTTTTTCTTTACTTTTTCAGTCTGCTGCTGTAAGGCTGCAACTTTTTTTCTTTCTTGTTGAGCTTTTGTATTAGCATTTTCAAATTTTCGATTTGCTTCTATGACTTGTTGATTAGCGTCATCAGCCTTTGTTTGTGCTTCTAATGCTTTATTCCATTCTCGTGCTGCAAATACCCCTAAACTCACTGCACCCAAAGCAGCCAAAACTAAAACAACAGTCCCATTGCGAATCCGCCGTTTAGCTTTAACATTTGCTTGACTCAATACCTGATTTCTCTGTTCTGCCGCTTCCCTATCCTTCCTTTCCCTCTCCAAGTGCGCTTCTTTTTCTTCAGCAGCAATTTTCTCCTGAGTTTCTTTTTGTCTACTAGCAGCTAAAAATTCTCTATCCTGATAACTTAAATTTTTATCCTTCCCCCATTCTTCCGCATCTGCTAAAGCCTTCCCTCGCAAAAGTCGAGATTCGTCCTTACCACCAGAAGCAACCCAAGCACGAAAAGCTTCTGCATAGGGGCGCAAATTTTTTAACTCATTCTCAACCCAACTGAGGTTAAAAACTTCCCGATATATTTTGTTATAAACCCTTAACTTACCATCTCGTCTCGCAACTAAACCAGAAAGCAGTAACTCACTTTGTTCAACAGTATCATCCGCTGTAATCTCAGAGGATATTTGGGATATATGAGATTCTCCCAACTCCGCTTTTTTTAGGGAGCCAAAATTCTCACTTTCTAAGGAAGATTGATGTGGCTCTAAAGTTTCCCTTTTTAAGGTTAATTTAGGGGGTTCTACTTCCGCACACCAAATTTGTTGATACAACTCCAACAAATACCCAGCACGTTCATCATTCCTGAAAATCCGGGAACGAATAGTACGTAAATGCTCTGGTTCATCTTGAGATTCCCAACTTTCAATAACCCGTGATTTAACAACTTCTGCAACAGTACGCGGCTTTTCTTTCTCCGATTCATCTAACATAAATTGACACAACTTTTGCGTCAAAAAAGGTTGTCCTCCCGTCCATGTTAATATTTCCGCCATCACCCCTGGGGACTCACTAAACTTCCCTTCTAAACCCCTCCTCAACGGTTCCACTTCATGCAATTGAAACCCCACCAGAGAGATAGCTTTCCCAATATTAAAAGGAGTGCGCTGTTTATCTTCAATCAAATTACTGGGTGAAGCAACCCCCAGCAAACAAAAAGTGAGGCGATTAAATTCCGAATTGTCAACCCGTTGATTGTAACAAGCCCGAATTAAAGCAAAAAAGTCATCAGTAGGAAAATTTAAACTGAGAACACTATCAATTTCATCAATAAAAATAACAATATTCGCCTTAACTTCAACTAACAAAACCTCTTCAATAAACTTGCGAAATCTTGTGACTTCTGAGTGTAATTGATTCTCCCCCCACCACTCAGCTAAATCTACATCTAAATCAAAACTTTCAATCAAATTATCAATCAAATCCACATACCACTGTTGGATTGTCACATTTTGCACTCCACCCGCAGATAAATCAATGGCAGCACATTCCACCCCAGCATCACGCAACTGTCCCATAGTTCGTACCCGGATGCTAGATTTCCCCGATTGTCTGGAGTTTAAAACATAACAAAACTTCCCGGCTGTCAGGGACTCATATAATTCCTTATCCGCTTCCCGCGTTACATAAGTGCTGGCATTTTCTGGTAGACTCCCAGAAAATCTGTATTCATCAAACATGATTTACTTCAGCTGTTGTGCAGATAACTTTCCAATCCACGAAATCATTACCTCACCCTCGCTTTTTGCGATGCAAAAACCTTTCCCTCTCCTTATTAAGGAGAGGGATGTCTGTGAAGACAGGATGAGCTTTTGAGACACTGTTGGTAATTCGCATATCCATTGTAGGGGCACTGCGGCTTGCGCCCTTGCCATTGGTAAAACTATTTTCATAAATCACCTAATATAGCAATCCTAAATCATTTGTGAAAATCAAAATACACTCTCTTCTTCTCTGACTCTGTGTTCTCTGCGTCTGGAGTGGTTTATTTCCTCTTAAATATTTTTCACGAATCATCTAAGACTGCTATATCATACTAAACGCTCAGAAAAATACTGACGATATAAATCACAACTGGGAACACAATTATTACCTGCAAGTTTGACTAAACCCAAACTATGTAACTTGAATGCAACTTCAGTATCCAAGCGGATAGGTTCATTAGCATTCACAACTTGTTTATACCCCAACTCCAACAGGGGATTATGTTGTAAATGCCACAATTGTTGTCGTAAATGATCCCCAAAAATCCCCTGTTCTGTGGGTGCAAGCTGCAACAGTGATTCTATGCTGTCTGGTTGACTTTTGAGGTGAGAAATTGCTTGCTGCATTAAATAAGGATGTCCCCCTAAACTCACCATCAACTGACTCAAACCTTGCTCTCCCACACCATCTAACCTATGCCATTTTGCAAGAGCTTCTATTTGTTGCAGGTTAAATTCAGGTAATTCAATGGTAACTCCCACATTAAACGGTGAGTGATTCGTATCTAACTCCGGATACTGTTCCGTGGAATGAACCACCACCAACCGCAGTTTCTTCCACAGATTACCAATTCTATCCCCTGATTTAGCAGATTCATACCAACTCCGCAGTAGCAAACAGAATTGGGGAAACATTTCTGGATATGCAAACAATCGCTCAAAATTATCTATAGCTAAAATTAAGGGATGTTCTGTAGCTCTTAATAAATACTTTTGAAAATAACGGGTACAATTCTTATTTAAACCGTAAACATCTTGCCAGTACTTATCTAATTTTGGTTCCAATTCTAGGCTGTCAGTAACATCAACACACAACCACTGTAAAAATGTTTTTAAATTAGCCAGAATATTATTTTCCGCCAGCTTTAAATCTAATTTTGCTGCCCGATAACCATGCTGTCTACCAAAGTCTAACAACTTCTCCAACAACAAAGTTTTCCCCATCTTCTGGGGTGCTTTCACCCGAATTAACGCACCTGGCTGTAAAATCTCCCGATAAGATTTTTCCTCAACTGGGGTTCTTTCAATATATATATTTGTATCTACTTCTGCTTCCGGAATCTCATTCAAAGTTTGTTTTACCTGATAACCTGCACCATGTTCAACAGGAGCCAGAGACTCTCTCTTCTGTTTACCAGTCTCAGCCTGGTTCCTAGGGGTTAGAGGCTCCCCCTCCTGATTATCTCCACTGGCGTAAGTTAAAGTTTTTGTTTCTGCATCCAATCCACTCAAAATGATACCATCTCTCGCCCGCATATACAGTACTGGTGTGGCAAAATCCCGCCTATCAAGTCCCACTTCCATAGAAATAGCATTGCGGGTTGTTTGCATCGCTGCATCTACGGGATAGCCTAATGCTAAAGTACGGTAAAACTCATCTGCAAAAATCTTAGCTGTGTCATCAAATATCGGATATTGCATGGCGATAACTGCGGGTATTCCCCGACGTACCAAATTTGGTGCAGTTCCTGCAAATGCTTGATTGGAAGATACCGTTGCACCACCACAGGAATTGAGAATAACTAACCCTAAGATATTATTTCCTAAAAAGAAGTTGGCGAACCTCTCATCATCTAAGAAATTAGCTTTGCCATCCCTGTCTACCAAAGCAATGTAGCCTTTATTATCCTGAAAATCACCGTGCCCGATGAAATGAAACACATTGTAATTGTTCTCCCGCAGCTTTTGGTTAATATTGTGGATAGTCGCATCTCGTAATATATCTAACTCTACATCACCAGTTTGTATGTGTTTACCCAGAGCTTCCTGAATCAGCTTTGCCTCCCCAGCCACATCCAATGTCGCCAAATTACTAGGACTAGAAATGACTAACAGAACCCTGAGGGGTAAACTAGCAGCTTTAATATCCCGTTTTTGTAGAGGAACATCAATATAGCGAGAGAGTACGGTTTGAGTATTGTTCCCTAGAAAAGTGTTGGTTTGTTTGTTGTAGAGAAATTCCCAGGGGAAAGCAGCTAACTCAGGAGATTCAAATATTAACCGCAAACGGACACTGTGATTATTTGCTTGTGCCCCCGCAATTGTAGCTTGAAATCTAGCATTAATTTCGTTAGGGAAAAGTGCTTGGTATAGCTCATAACCCAGCCCTTTGAGCAACTCACCATCCTTAACCTGATGTTCAATCAATCTTAACGTCTGCTTGGTTCTGTCCATATCCAGGCGTAATTCACCGGAAATATCCCCTTGTTCCGAAGAAGCACGAATCCTTTGATTTTCGTTAACTAATATTTGAAAATCCTGGTAATTCATTGGACTGCGATTTGGCAATGGCAATACTTTATCACCTACAGCTTGTAACAAGGAATTTCCGGGCTATAACTTACGTACTGTAAAAAATAATTCTACCACCCTATTGCAGTGTGCCCAATATAGCGCTACGCGCAAGTAATAAGTAATAAGTAATAAGTAATAAGCTTACTAATCAAGGGTTGTAGCTCTCAAAAATGTCCTAACCTAGTCACGTAGTGCTATATATACGGGCATTGCAAACCTACAAACCAGAGTGGGTAAAGGTTTACGAGCTATCTTATTATTTGGGATAAATGTTATGCCATTTTGAAAAAAGAATAGGACAGACAAGTAGGGGCACGGCATCAGAGTTATAATTTATACATCAAAAGATTGTGGCTGCCGTGCCCTCACGAATCATGTATGTGTCGCCAACATTCTAGAAGTGATATTTTCAAATTTATCTATACTTCTAGGGGTTTAAAACCCCATCCCCTACGGGTTGTTTGTTTTGTGTTGGGGTTTAAATCCCCATTACAAAACGTAATTACGAATTACGAATTACGAATTACGAATTATTTAATGTAGGTTGGGTGAAGGCGTGTCAGAGATGTTTGTAGCGAATTTATAAATCTATAGCTGTAGCCATTTTGATTAGGACATTAGACTTCTGTTGGAAATTAAATATGCGGAGCACCAAAACCCTTGTTCGGTGACGTAGCATTGCTACGTCTCTACATTCTTTTCCACCAGAGGTCTATTGAAATGGGTATAAGCAAGTGAAGAATCTTGGAATCTATGTCCTAACTTACCTGGCTATAGCTATAAATTTGCACCGTAACCCAACATTGTATGGAATATTTATAGTGTTAATTTGAATCTTTGTAAGCTGTTAAGCGTCTAAATTGTATACATAAAGCGGGCAGGATGCCCGCACTACAATCACCGGATTTTTTTACTTTATACAATTTAGCTGCGTATTAACTTATTGGGTATTTTATTGTTTATATATTTTCTCTTTTTCTGATATCATGTGTTGGGTTACACTTCGTTACACCCAACCTACAATAAATTTGATTTTTGCAGTTGTTGCTTTGTAACAACTGTCAACTGTCAACCGTCAACTATCAACCACCAACCATAATCTCATCACCTAGCATTACTGAATCGGTGTTCTAGTAAATGCCACTCCATTCTCGGAGGAGCGGTAAAATCAGAGTTATGGGAGCTTGTTTTTCGACTGTAACGCGGGCAGTCGCTGTGGTACCAGAGGAGACTTGCAAATTGGCTGGTCCCTGGGAAGAAGACCACCTGTAGCCGCTAGGGGTAGAGGAGTCAGGCTGTAATTGTGCCCGTACTTCGATTACGGGTCCGACCTCAGAGATCAAATCTTCTACTAATTCAGCATTGCCCACAAGAGTTGTAGCTCCCTCTTTAGTCATGGGAAAAGCTGAAACTTGGGTTACAGTGCCCACAATGCCGCCAAATCGCTCTCGACGTACTGTATCCGGTGTTACGTAAATTTCCATTCCCTGCTTAATTTTTTTGCCATCACCGACGGGAAAATAGATAATACCAACTATTGGTTGAGAATTATTTAATTGGATAGAGCCAATGCGAGTTGCGGGGCTGAGAACTGAGCCGTTGCTAGCAGTAAGTTCGAGAATACAGCCGGCCAGAGGGCTTTCTATGGTTCTGTTGTCTTGATATTGTTTTGAGAATTGGGCTATATTGTGCTTGACTTCCTGAATTTTATTTCTGCGTTGGCTAGAAGCTTCTAAATTTTGCTGTTGGAGTCTTTTTTGTTGAGTATTTAACTCTTGTGACTCAGCTTTTAACTGAGAAATTGTACTGAGGTTTTCTCGATACTTTTGTTGAATTTCAGTTTCCTTGACATCAAGCTCTCTCACCTGTGCTTGATATTGGCTGATGGTACTGAGATTATCTAAATATTTTTGTTCGACTTCTGTTTCCTGAACATCTAACTGCTTCAAATCGGCTTCTAGCTTCAAGATATTCTGAATATTTTGTTGATATTCTTGTTCTGCTTGTAGAACCTGATCGCTAGAGATGGCTCCTTGCTTAGATAGCAACCGCCGCTTTTCAAATCTTTCTTTTAAGCTAGGAACTAGAGCATGAGCGTCTTGGAGGTTTTTCTGTAGACTTTTTTTTTGCTCCTTAATTGCTTTAATTCCTTTATCTTTAAGGATAGGTGTCATTGCTTGAGCAGCCCGGAGTTTTTTTTGCAGACTAGCTCGTTCTTGTTTGATTGCTTCTATTCCTCGATCTTTAAGGACTGGACTCAAGGCTAGAGCATTTTGAAGACGTTGGCGCTTGCTGATTTGCTGTTGCTTAATTGCCAAAGTTTCTAGGTTGGTACGCTGTTTTTCAAGAGTGCTAGCCTCTTGTCCTTGGGACTGTAATTGTACCAATTTGTCCTTTTCTTGCTGTAGTTTTTGCCTAATATCTGAGGGATCGATGGTTGCTAGTACATCTCCTTTGTTAACGCAATCTCCAACCTTAACAGGAAGATCTTTGAGTTGACCTTGAACGGGAGACTCAATCTTGACAACGCGACGGGGGCGAATTAGGACTCCTTTACTGTTAACATTAATGGGAATTTTGCCAAAAATGCTCCAGATTAGAGCGATCGCGACTAATCCTCCTAATGTTGCTAAAGGGAGCCAGTTCCGTCGGCTGACTACCTGCATTAACTGGTCTAGCTGTTCGGGAGAAGATAACCGTTCTACTGATTCTTGTCTAAAAATATTGTTTTTTCTTTTGGTTTTCATTGGATTAGTTTTATATTATTTCCCTACACCCCACACCCCATACCCTGTTCTTGGTCAATCCAACTGTCTAGCAACTAAGCGAGCAAACAATCCCTCTTCGCCAATTAATTCAGCAAATGAACCGGACTGAACTACTCTACCAGCTTCGAGAACATAAATGCGGTCTGCATGACGAATCGTACTCAGACGATGAGCAATGACAATACGGGTGACGCTGAGAGTTTCTAAACTTTGAGTCACCACTGCTTGGGTACGGTTATCTAAAGCACTAGTAGCTTCATCCATGAGAATTATTTTCGGTTTTCCAATTAGGGCACGAGCAATAAGTAATCTTTGCCGTTGTCCTCCTGATAAATTACTTCCTCCTTCGCTGACAATAGTATGCATACCCATAGGCATTTGTTCGATATCTTCAGCTAAACCAGCCATTTCTGCGGCTTTCCAAGCTTCGTTCAGGTTTATCAAAGCTCCACAGGCAATATTGTCAAAAATTGAACTTTGTTGAAGGCGACCGTTTTGCAGGACTACTCCTAACTGTCGTCGCACTGAGATCAGATCTAGCCCTGCCAGGTCTTGCCCATCGTAGTATAATGTGCCACTTTCAGGAATCTCAAATCCCAGTAAAAGCCGAAATAAGGTTGATTTACCACTGCCACTCGGTCCGACGATGGCAATAAATTCCCCTGGATTAGCTTCAATGCAGACATTATCGAGAATTAGTGGACCATCTGCTCGATAACGAAAGGTGATATGGTCTAAAACTATCCGTCCCCCTAAACGACCAGAATCAGTCCGATTGGGGTCATATTCAGTTGGGGCTTGGACTATTGATTTGGTTCGCTCCCACAGAGGAACAATACCTAAAATATCTGTGAGGGTATTACTCAAATTAGTAACGCCGCTAATAAAGGTACCGAAGGCAGCATAAAAAGCCAGAAATGTCCCTGCTGTGAAGTTAATTGGCTTACCCTCTGCTTGGGCTATTTGCATAAACCAGATGGTAAACCAAAATAGTAGTACTGAACTGATTAGGGGTAAGGCTTCGTTAAAAGTAGATATGGCATCATTAATCTGTTGGATGCCAAAGGTTAGCTTAGTTTTTTGGCTGTATTTCTCTGCCCAAGTTGCAAAGGCTCGTTCCTCTGCTGCTGCTACCCGCAGTTTGGCAACCCCACCAATTAGTTGTACGGTAAGTCCATC
>JASJCJ010000116.1 GCA_030066045.1 Calothrix sp. MO_167.B12 | reverse complement strand
ATGGTTATAATACCATATTTTGTAGTCATAATATTTTTGAGGGAAACGCTCGTGATAAATCCCTTTGAGTCGGGTTTCATCCCCTGGTTAAAAACGAGCGGGGTTCTCACCCTCCCATTATGCTTTGATAGCCCATGTAGATGTCTACCCTGCACCGAAGCCCTTCGGGTATCTCCTAAGCCCTTCGGGCACGGCAAAGCCGAAGGTCAACGCTCCGCGTTAGCGTTAGCTCCCCTGTTAGCGAAGCTCTCCCGAAGGGAGCAAGGGGCACGCAGTCGCTCATGGGGGAAACCCCCAAGACTGCGCTGTCTCACCGCTCCGCGTCTAATGCTCGTGTAGCGATATCCTTCTAGGATATTGGATATGATTATTTCTTAAAATTTAGGATGCTCCCATGAAAAAATTATTGATTTGCGGGTGTGTTGGGAGTTGAAGAATTATTGGGTGTAGAATCAACAATATTACATGGGCTGGTATCACTAGCCTGTAAAACTTTCACCCCAGAATCTTTGAGCTGCTTTAAATTCATCCACACCCGTTGTTCCCCACCTGGAACAGGTTGGCTAGAGTTTGAACACACTTGCAGATTAAAAGCAACACCTCCAGTGGCAACGACACCGGAAGATCGTTTGTCTATTACTTCCAAAAAAGTGTTAGCAGGGACAAATTTTTGCTCAGTAATTGCTGTCCTTTTAGTAGTTTGAATTACCCAACCTGCCTGTAAATTTTCTAAGCTGCGTGACGTGACTGGTGGAAGACTTGTTGAAGGTGTCCCAGTAGTAGGTAGGGGAGATGATGGTGCATTAGGGCGGTTAAAGATGTTTCTGACTGAGAAACCGAGTGCAGCTGCCACAATCACTAAGGGCAAAATCACCAAAAACTGTAAGGGAATTTTAAATTTGCGATCGCGGACAGTATCGGTAGCTACTTGGGTTTTTTGATCGCTGCTCTCTTCTGGCATCTGGGTTGACACCCCTGATTCTTCCTCTACTATCGGTGTAGGAGATATATCAATTAAAGCAGGATTTACTGCTACTTCTGGTTCTGAGTATTGAACACGACAGTGGATTAGGGCAATAGTCACATTATCATGACCATTTTGGGTATTGGCAATTTCTACTAATTTATCAGCAATCTCTTTAATTCCTACCTTACCTCCGAGCAAGGGCAATATTTCCGTCTCCCAATTTTCTTCTACCCGATCAAGATCGCTTAAACCATCAGAACATAGCAAAAATACACTATCCTCATCCACAATAAAGCGTTGAGCTGTTGGGTGGAGAGAACTACTGGGACTCATCCCTAATGCTTGTACCAAGGAACCAGCACCACTCTGTTGTACTGCTTCTCTATACATGGCATAACCCAGGCGGACTTCTCGGGAGGCGACATCATCGTCAAGGGTAACTTGATAGCAGCCTTGGGGGGTAATCCAGTAGGCGCGACTATCCCCTACATGGGCGATATATATTTCATGACCTAATGGTAGACCCATAACCAAGGTGGTACCCATGCGCTGACGACCTTGGCGATTTTCACTGTCATTTTGTTCGCTGATTTTGTCATTAGCAATAGCTGCGGCTTTTTCCAAATCAGCGATCGCTGTGGGCGGGTCTATGTGTTCTGGTGGTACTTGAGTAAGTTCGTATACCTGCTGTTGGATGGTTTTAATGGCTAACTCGGAGGCAACATTACCACCTTCATGGCCGCCAATTCCGTCACAAACAATAGCTAAAGCATTGTTATGGGGTGGTTTGTTGACAGTGTTACCACCGGGTGGATAGCAAGCATCTTCATTGCGTTGGCGGGTAGGTCCAGTATCTGTTCTGGTAGTAACAGTTACACTATTTATTTGCGATCGCCCCACCACTGACATTCCTTGATCTAGTGCCTTAATTAGTTGTTCGGGGGAATAAATCTGTTGTTGAATTAAATCTTCTATAATTTTATGAATAAAATCTGCGATCGCTGGTTTGCTTTGAGGTAAGGATTGCTGCCAAAATTTACCTAAATCTGTGAAAGTAGGGGTTGCTTGCCCATCATAGCGTAGGTCTAAAAGTCTTACTAAAGAGCCTTCTACCCTGATTAATTCCGGTTCTAGCAAACTAGAAACTACACCTTCACTTGCCAAAGGTTGCCAAAGATAAGCAATTTGCCACAACCAATTTAGCTGTCTGATGGCCGTGGCACTTTCCCAAGAAGTAATTAAGTTATCGTAAAGTTTGAACTTTTGGGATTCTGGCTCTTGGAATAGAGGTGGGTTTTCTAGCAGCAATATTTCCTGTGACGATGCCTCGTTTGCCAATTTCAACACCCCATATACCTGGGGTACGTGCAAGCGGTAAGGAAATAATCTTAAATAAGGTCTAATTGCCTGTAAAGTTTCTAATTCTGGGGATTGGGGCAGTAAACCGGGCTTAGTATCTAAGAGGATTGATTTTTCAATAACTAAATAGCGTTCGGCTAAAATTTCTCCAGGGTTGCCCTTCGCGCCATCATCCCCTACTACCCACAAGAAACGCTTGGGTAAGGAAGCAGCACATTGCTCACAAAACTTATTAGTCAGGGGATTAGGTGCCTGACAATTCTGATTTGGACAGTAGAGCTTCGCCCCTTCATTTTCCATAGTTTTCCCACCGCTCGGCAATTGGCATATTTTTCAAAAGTTATTGGGTGACGGTACGCAAGACCGTTTTTTGTTGATGATACATCCAGCCTTGGATTATGATTGTAACTTGTGGATGAAGCTAGATGCTAATACTGAGGTTACATCTTCAGTTGAGATTTGTTACTAATGGTTAGACTGTAAATGCTAACTGTTTCCTTGTGAATATACCTGGAACTGACACCCAAATTACCACCTTTTCACTATGATGGTATTTTTGAGTAATGATTCCATCAAACAGGGTGTGTATTACTGCTCATTCTTTAATATATAAATGAGTGACTGACAAAAAATTAAATTCATTATGAATAAAAGTTATCTTTGAGAGTAACTCCTATTAGCGAAGAGACATTCTCATAATTGGCTGGATTGGGGAGATGGTGGGATTTACTGGGACTTTCCCAATGGTTTAACGGACAAGGGCTTTTTGAGTTTGATGGCAATGAACTCGGTGTTATCTATCCGTTTTGGCGTTCTACCCATACTATACCCATAATTATTGTCATTAATTACTAGCAATGTTTGGGAATCTATAGGTAGTACACTTTCAATGGTAACAAAGGGAAATGTAAATTTACAATTGGCTCTGCTGTTATCACTAATACATTTCGGATCAGCAATATTCAGCAAGTCTACTAATAATTCTTTGGCGACAAAACCATTTTTATCTATTTTCGATATGTCAATTTTATAAATGCGTTTAAATTTTGCCGGTGTCTGAAAAGCTGGGTTCTGGGGGTCTCCTTGGCGATGATCGCGCTCGATAACTATCAATTCTCGGTCGTTAATAGCTGTCAATTCGCCAATGGCATACCCTTGATTTTCTAATTGATAGGAGAAAATTTTACCGCTGTATTTTTTACTGACCAAGTCAAATTCATGGATCAGTAAACGCTTTTTTTGGGGTTCATCTTTTAGTGCTCCCTCTAACATTACATATAATTTACTACCACTGCTATTGAGTGCCATACCTTCAAATCCCCTGGAGCCTCCCAGATTAGCAGCTGCAACTTGAGCTGCACGACTGGATAATTTTTCTAAGGTGGGATGGTCAGGAGACTTTACAAAATTTAACTTTCCCAAGTTGAGAAAATTAGGTAAAGCAATAGGGGCATTTAGCAATTCACCATTACGACCAAAATGTAATAAGAACGGACCAAACTCATCTCCTACCCAATAGCTACCATCGCTGACACGTTGGAAAGACTCTAGATCAAAATCTCCTCCAGTTAATAGGCGGTTGGTTCTAATGGCTTTGGGGACTGGAATTTGACTGTTGGGATAAAACTGGCGATCGCCTATTATACTCCACTGGAGTTGGCGATTGCGATCGTTTAATTCCAAGAAACTGCGGCGATTGAAACTTGGCAATCTTTCTCCAGTTTGCACGTCTACTGGAAATACTTTTCCTGTAGCAAAATCTGGCTCTACACCATAAATACGCAATAAATAGTCAGGGGAATTACTCTTAGCCCCAAAACCATTATCGGCAATGACTAAGTACGTACCTGGTTTTGGTCCAGGAATAACTCCAGAAAACCCTTGTACTGGTTGAGCCTGGGTAAAAGGGACAGTGCGATTAGTTTGTTTAAATTGACCAGATGTGGAGCCGGGAGCGAAAGTATCAGCATTTAAGATAGCTCTACCAACAAGTTCAGCCCCTAAGACATGAAAATTAAACCAAAATAGAGAAAATATAACCGATTGCAAATACAAAATTATTTTTGCAGCCAGCAATTTATTCATTAATAAGGGAAACTTTACCATAGACAAAAAATTATGACCAAATAGTAATCGATATCAAGTTCAAAAATTTTATAGCAGATTTCACTTTAGTCCAATACCCGCTGATGAAATGGGATTTCACCCCATGATGAATATTACACATAATATTTTGTATTGCATTCAACTGAAAATTGATATATTTATGGAAGTGGAAACAATTTTCCCCTACTGTTACCCTCCGCAGTGGCTTACCGTCTACCGCAATTAACAACTGTTAGCGCAGCACAAGAAGGCAGGAGACTAACTGAAATAACCAATCACCCTGAATTCAGGGGGTACTCGAGCAGTGGGAGGGAGAGAAAATTAGTTTTGGTGACAAAAATCGGATAACTTATTTTTTGGATTTCCCTAAACAGAAGAAATCATTAGAAAGAAAACCCAAATGTCAATCTTCCTATTGATATAAATTCTCTGACGAACTGAAAAATATCTATATTTCCTTGAAGTCGAAAATATTTGGTTAATTTGGATAAATTTATGTATTTATCCAGAGGAATATGCCTGATTATGGATACTTGCTTATGAAATCTTCTAAGTAAAAACTCTTATCTTCCTTCGGGAGGGGCAACAGGCGACAGGCAACAGGCAACAGGGAGTTTTTTTGGTTAAGATGCTTGCATTTGTGGACTGTTGGTTCCCTCTCCCAAAACGTGGGTTAAGACCCCCTTCTTGCCACGGTAAGCATTGACGGCAGGTTCAAATCCCCGTCACACTCATCCGGTGTTTTTTTTATTAAGAGTTCTCCGTTCCCTTTTACAGAGGTTCTCCAGTGGCGACTTGAGGCAGTCCCATGCTGTAGTTATTGACGCGAGACGACAAATTATAACTGATTTCCCCTTTTTGGAGGAGCTTACGCACATAATGCTCTAGGTCTGAGCCAATACGCCGGAGATTATAATCTGTAAGGTCTACGCCACTGGATGTTTCCACTAATTCATCAAATTTGCGATATACCTTTTGCAGAGCATCTTCATTCCAATTAAATTCATTATCTGGGTCAACATCTAAAGTTAAGACCTGATTACTAGGAACTAGCTCGCCATCCCGGTCAATTTCCCCTGCAAAAATACGAATATGACGGGTTGTAGACTTGAGCAGTATCGGGTTGTCCATAGCGGATGTAGATATAGGAATTGGGTGAATTACACTGCAATCATTGTAGACCCTATCTTTGGAGTTAAATGCTTTTCTTTCAAAGCTTTCCTTGGCGAAAGCTATGTTTATAATAACTGGTTAGGTTATGCATGATATGTGATGGAACTACAAATTTGCCATCACAGTCAGGTAATTTTTCTTCTGTAGTAGAGATAACTAATATGAAGTGTACTTTCATGGGAATTTTGTTGGGAATCAAATTATCATCAATGATAAAAATTTTACTTCTAATTACCTGTTCAATTTATATGTTTCCATTTACTGATGAAAAAAAACTTACATCTAGTGTTTTTACGTAGTAGTAGGCAAATAACCACTGCATAAGCTTAATTGCAATTTATTCAGCGTTTTTACTTACGTATAAGCACTCGTTTTATTGGTAATAACGCAAACAATTGTTGACGTGAAGATGAAGTTGCTGTAAAAACACTTTAACAAGCTATAGCAACTTCTTACAAAAACTTTATTGTATAGAATCTAAAACACTGAATAATGGTTATGGCTTGTTTTAAGCTTGACTAGTTCAGCGTAATCACAACCTAGACGGTGAAAATTTAGCTAGAGAAAAATACA
Organism: Calothrix sp. MO_167.B12; assembly: GCA_030066045.1. GTDB lineage: Bacteria > Cyanobacteriota > Cyanobacteriia > Cyanobacteriales > Nostocaceae > Calothrix_A. Next base: position 18,121 of record JASJCJ010000116.1, on the reverse strand, counting down.
GGAGAGTGAAATGCAATACCAATCTTGTTTATTAATTGATAACCTTGATTAATTCAAACAATTTAGACCTAAAGTAAAAATCAATTATTTTGATTGACAAGATAATTCCCCACTCTCATTACCAACTAGTAAAGGAATCCGAGAAACTATGAACTCTAAAGCATTACCACGTCAGGTTAATCCTATCGAAGTAGGGGTTTATGAATGCGATATCCATCTCAAATTCCGGTTCATCGAGGAAAAAAGCCTACTGAGCGATCGCGATCAGTTGTTGCAGGTACTTTTAGAAGCTCTAGCTGACGGCTCAGATGAATTTGTAGATATGTTGCACCAGGCAATTAAGGTACGGGAAGCATCTGAACTTACGGCTACTCCAGAAATGCGACGACAGCTCATGCGTTTGCGTAATTCAATGGAAAACAGTCAATAGCAAATAATCATATTCATGTAGTCGCAAATAGTTTATCAGGCATAAAATGGTGGATGTTTCCAATTTGCCTATTTGTCTGTGTGATGCGTGAACTGATTCCCCTTGTGAATCCCACTCTATGGATTTTCGCCTGGTTCTTGACTTGAACTTGAACTCAAGAAGTTGCATCTACATTAACTCACACCCTTTGCACTACGGACATAATTTGGGTGCCTACTAACGCAGTCATCCCTTACTCTTGGGAGGGATGAAGATTATCAAATATATTATTCAGGGTCATGTTAGTTAGCCTCCTGCACTCTTGTACTTGGCTAACAGCTATCAGTGAGAAGTTACGGTTGACAGTAAGCCACTCCGGTGGTGAGGCAATAAAGTCTTGGTGTCTCCCTAAGTGGAATAACTGCCCAAGGGGTGAATCCTGCGGATACGCTGCGCGAACCCCGGCATCAGCAAACTTCGTTCTTCCCCATCAATAAGTCGAGGGGCAAGATTTACGGAAAATTTTTCCACCTCCAAAAATATAATGTGGGGGCTTGATACTGATTACTGCTTGATCATTAATTCAATTATCAACTTTCTTTTCTGTGCGAAAAGGTTTTGACTGGTTACTAGCTTCGTTACACGCTCAAAGATTCTTCCAGTATTACTAGGTTACTGAGGTAGCCTAGAAATCAATTTTTGTATTTAGTCGAAGGGGGAAATTGGATAATTTATGCGTTTATTGGAACTGAAGGCAAATGTCAAGGTTTGTTTACATAGACTTCCAGCAAGCCATTTATATATAATTGGCTGCTGGTAAACAAATTATTGTATTTCTAGGTTTCAAGGAAATAGTCAATCTGCCAAACCGTGTTCTAAGGCAAAACGTACTAACTCTGTACGGCTATTGGTGCCTGTTTTGCTAAACAAACGACTAACATACTTTTCCACATTGCGAACGCTGGTATCCAAACGACGGGCAATTTCCTTGTTCATTAAACCTTCTGCCACTAAATTTAAAACGCTCTGCTCCCTTGGAGTTAAGTCAATTTTGAAAGGAGCCGGAGAATGGGAGATGGCTGTTCTTTGAGTTAATAAAGCTTTTATCTGGGCGATTTGATTAGCAAGTTCGGCAATATCTGGTGTTTCACCATTTTCACTGATGGCAGGAGTTTTGCTGGCTCTTCTCACTAACAAGTTTTCAACTATTGCTACCAATTCATCTGGATCGAAAGGCTTGGGCAGATAAGCATCCACACCCGCTTGATAACCTTGAATGCGATCGCTTGTCATACCTTTGGCAGTTAAAAAGATAACTGGCAAAGCCTGAAAACGGGGATCTTCCCGCATCTGTTTCAGGAATTGATAACCATCCACTTGTGGCATCATAATGTCGGAAATTACCAGGTCTGGCGTACTTTGTTGCATCAGTTCCCAACCTTCATTCGCATTACTGGCAACTCGAACGTTGAATCCGCTTTCTTGTAAATAGTCTTTTACCGCTTCACGTAATCCTGGTTCATCATCTACCAGTAATAATTGTGCTGACATTTAAACTTTCCTTGACGTGACTCTCTTCCAATGTACCGAAATTGATGATCTATTGGTAACTAGAGGGAAGGAGGGGAGGAGGGAAGGAGGGAAGGAGTGAAGGAGTGAAGGAGTGAAGGAGTAGGGGCGGGGTTTCCCCGCCCGGAGGTAAGGAAAATTGAGGAGCAATTCATAGATAGGTATTTTAGTCACTTCAAGGTAGATGCACAACGTCTACGCTCCCCCACTCCCTCACTCCCCCACTCCCCCACTCCCTCACTCCCTCACTCCCCACACTCCCCTGTCTCAGTGAAATATAAACATTTCCTGACGATCGCAACAACCCAGTATAAATGCTCACAGATTTTATTAGGGATTTTAGTCAAAATCAGAAAAAAGCTAGATTGTCAATCCCTAAAAAGTGAGGACTCACATATGAGCGATCGCCCTGTTGGTCAAATGACTTGGAAACCACCCGGAACCACGGAATGCTCTTTACACTTACGACTCAATTCTTCAGAACCTTGGAAACACTATACAGAGTTCCCTGAATACGCTCTTCCTGATCCAAGTGGTTTTTCTGAAGGTTATGCCACCTTTATCGCCCTCCGTAAACAAAACTGGGATTTTATTTAATAACTCACTCAAATATTGGCGATTTCGCCCAAATTCCCTTTGTCTCGACAAGTTGACAGGCGATCGCTAACTATTCATGGTCAACTGGGAAAATATTATTTAATGTAAAAATATGTTAAGATTCAATTCAATTACTTGACTTAATCAAAAATAATATTTCTCTTAGAGGCCCAGACCTAATGAAGTATGACTTACCACAGGTCAATTTATCGGTAGAAAATTTAGTAGCAGAATTTTTTCGTCAATCGGCAGGTAACTGGCAATCCCAAAGACGTTACTACACCCTCAAAAGTGGGGATGTTGAAGAAGTTACAAGTACTCTTTCCATCAGATTTTTAGAGCAGGGAAGTCCAGAGTTAGTTGAATTAGCACAGTTACATGAATTCACGGATCATGCTGACTTAATTTGTGGTGTATATACAACTTGGGAAAGTAATTATTCCTCTTCCCAGCGCAAGCAATTAAGTGGTTCCACTGTATTTGGTGTGAAGGGAAATATATTATATCGCGATCGCGGTTTTGCTACATCCAAGCCAGTGACAGCAAAGTATTCCTTACCAGATAACAAAACCATGCATTTGAGAACGGAGTATGGAGGGTCTGTTTTTGAGGAAGAGATTAAATTAATCGGCTCCCATCACCGCACCAGACAAACAATTATTTCTCGTGCGTCAGAAGAAATTATGATTGGTCAATATTTAGAAAAACGCTGGAAATGATAAAATTCAGTATAGAACTGAATCCATATTGATTTATGTTGAGGGTAGGGCGATGCTCTCAAGCAGAGCCGCTTTGCAATGGCAAAAAACCATTAACCCACAATTATGAAAATTATTGCTTTAATACTGCTATCATTTCAACTTTTTTCCGTGACACTTCCTGCTCAAGCTTCCAGGTGTCAGAACATCGATGGTCATGAAGTTTGTATTGTTAGCCTCAAGCGCAGTCCCAAAAGATACTGGAATTATCGGGTTGCTATCAGTATTGATGGAGAAAAGAAACCCGTAGAAATCTACAACTGCCGCAGCAAATTCAAGATTCAAAAAGATGGCAAAATAGTATCATTTACGGAAAACAGTCCCGGGAATTTTATCTGTAGAAACTTTAAAGGTTAGTAGGGAGTAATTTTACCCTGCTTCGCGTTCTCTAAGGTAGATAAATTAAATAATACGCAAGTCTAAAATTAAACCTCACCCTCGCTTTTTACTGCGTAAAAATCTTTCCCTCTCCTTAATAAGGAGAGGGATGTCTAACAGGGCAGGGTAAGGTTTTGTGTTTTATCATGATTTTACCCAGGGAAAACGTAGTTATAGTCATTGCGACGTAAGAAAGCAATCTCAAGCACCTGACTTCTTGTAACGAGTGCATAAGCCCTAATTATTTCATCTTAAATCCTAATTATTTAGGAGATAAGATTGCTCTTGGTATACTCAAAGGTCAGAAAGCATTACTATATTAAAAAACTCTTTTATCAATAATCAATGACTGCAACTTCCCAACAAATAACAACAGACTGCTTGGAAAAATTATTTTGGAATTGGCAAGGTTACAACATCCAGTATACCGTCATGGGTCAGGGAAAACCCTTAGTCCTGATTCATGGTTTTGGCGCGTCTATTGGACATTGGCGGAAAAATATTCCTGTATTAGCCAATGCAGGTTATCGGGTTTTTGCCATAGATTTGTTGGGTTTTGGAGCTTCTGAGAAAGCACCCATTGACTACACTATGGAAGTATGGGTAGAACTACTGAGAGACTTTTGGCAAGAGTATATCCAAGAACCTGCCATCTTTATTGGTAACTCCATCGGTGCATTGTTAAGCTTGATGGTATTAGCAGAACATCCCCAAATGAGTACGGGTGGGGTGTTAATTAACTCCGCAGGCGGTTTAAGCCATCGTTCCCATGAATTAAACTTGCCATTACGTGTAGTGATGGCAACCTTTAACAAATTGGTGAGTCATCCCATCACAGGTAAATTCATTTTTAATAGCATTCGCCGCAAATCACAAATTCGCCGCACTCTTTATCAAGTGTACCGCGATCGCAATGCAGTTACTGATGAATTGGTAGAATTACTTTATACCCCAGCTTGCGATCCAGGAGCGCGGGAAGTTTTCGCCTCCATTCTCACCGCACCCCCAGGTCCTTCTCCCGATGAATTATTACCAAGAGTGCAGCATCCATTGCTAGTTATTTGGGGTGCAGATGACCCTTGGACACCCATTACTGGGTCAAAAATATACGAACAAGCACGGGAGAATGGTCAGAATATACAAGTGATTCCCATTGCCAATGCTGGACACTGTCCCCACGATGAAGTACCCCATCTGGTAAACTCGCAAATTGTAGACTGGTTAGATAATTTGTAGATATTCCTAGAGGGTGAGCGGAAAAGTGTGGGAAGTGTGGGAGGTGTGGGGAGCGTATTGGGGAGCATCCCAAATATTAAAGATTGTAGTGCGGGCATCTTGCCCGCTTTGTATGTAACATCTAGCTCGCTTTGTATGTAACATCTAGCTCGCATCAGAATATCCAGGGAGCAAGATGCTCCCACTACGTAGGGCTTGCTGAAAAAGTATTTTGGTGGGGGTAGGGAACTCAAGGGCGGGGAACTCTTAACAGTTTTACCCCTATTGTTTTCATTTTTTTGGACTCCAAAAAATTGGAAGTGCAAGGTTTTTAAGCCTTATATCCCTATTATCTTGCACTTTTTTCGACAAAAATAGTCTGAGATGCTTACAAGATAAGAGTTTTAAAGTTATTCAGCATACCCTACATAACCCCTGGTTTGGAGGATTCTCCTCCAATTCTTGGTTTTTGGTGAAAATGTACTAACCAAGTTTAGTTTTGAATGCCAATAAATTTACTGGAGATAATACATCCAAAAGCAAGCAAAAATGCGATCGCAGCAGTGAAAGCCGCAAATTCTGGTATAATGGCCTGAGGGTTGGCAAATACTGAGCCAAAAATACTCATAGCTAAGCCAACACCACCAAAATACATTCCCACACCCAAACCTCCACGATGTGAAGGAACCATTTCTAGGGCAAAGGGAATGGTACCATTTAAAACAAAGCTAATTGCGATCGCTAAGGGAGTAAGGATTGCGATATTTGCACCAGTAAAAGGTAATAAAATCATCAATAAGATGGTTACACCAGTACCAACAAGCATGGCATTACGGTTACCAAATTTTTTGGCAATCACACCAGCAGGTAAAGCCGCAACAGCCACTGCAAGTCCAAATATCACCATCTGTAGCTGGACATTATCGCTATTGAGCTGAACCTTCAGAAATTTACCAACTCCATCAAGTAACAAACGATATCCCCAAGCAAAACTACCACCCAAACCAAAAATTAACCCCAATGCTGGAATAGATATGGGCGGAGGTGCAGCCGCTCGATGTCGGTCAACAGGTTCATCTGATACCATTTCTGGAGGATGGATAAATCTTAATATTCCTGCGGAAGCTAATAGTACAAAAGAACCAAATCCAAAGGTAATAAGTGGACCAAAACTCAGCAGTAAATTATTAGCAGCAATTCTCAAAGAACCGATAGTGCCACCAATTAAAGTGAGAACACTGGCAGCCATTGGTAAACTTTTTGGCATGGCATACCGCCCCAATAAAGACAGTACCGGACTACGAAATACAGTCATTGCCAAAGCCCAAGCCACTACCAATACTGGAAAAATATATTTGAAGAGTGTTGTTGGTGGAACAAAAGTGACAACACAGGGGATAGCAATAAATAAAGTTGAAGCTAGGAGAACCCCAATGGTGATAAAAGGAAAACGGCTAGCAAACCAACGTTGACTTCTGTCAGAAAGAGAACCCATCAAAGGTTCCATAAAGACAGCTAAAGCATTTTCTAGAACCAGCAGACTTATCGCCAAAGACTTAGAAAAACCAAACTGTACCAGCAACTTAGGTAAGTAAAAATTGTAAATTACCCAGCTAAGTGTAATCGCACCCTGCACCATCCCCAAACCACAAACTTGCAGCCATAATACTCGTTTACTACTAGGCATTTTTTACGTGATTTTTATATTTAGGGCTTGCTGATTGATTGTAATTTCTCCTTATTCCTCTTTTATCACTCTGACTGAATAAAAATCTAAAACCCTTATTTGAAGAGGATTTTATTAATTTAGGCGTAGGTTGGGTTTCGTTCCTCAACCCAACACCCAAAGAAATTGGTATTGTTGGGTTTCACTTCGTTCTACCCAACCTACATTAATTTTTCTTTTTCCAAAGTGATAAAAAAGGTTAAGAGATAACCTGACTCAATTCAATGATATTCCCATCAGGGTCTTGGGTAAAGATAGCTGCACGCCCAGAAGCACTGGCTTGAATGGGGTAATTTTGACTGAGTAACTGTTGTTTCGCCACTTCTAAGTCAGCAACAGAAAAAGCCACATGGGGGTTACGTCCCCATTTTTCGTGTTTCTCCCCACCAGGAACTGATGGCGCGACTATCAGGTGAACTTGATAATCCCCAACTTGATACCAAACACCAGGAAATTTCATGGGACGTTCCACCTTGGATAATCCCAGCACCTGACCATAAAACTGTTCAGCGCGTTCTAGGTTGGTAACAAGAATGGCTGTATGCAGACATTGGGTAATTTGCATTTTTCGTTATGGGTAATTGTATTTATAGGATTACTGTTTGATTTTTGAAAAACACGTAGGGTGTGTTATCGCGTAGCGTAACGCACCATGCTGTAAGGGTTTTGGTGCGTATAGCCCTAGCCTGCGGCAAGCCGCTGCGCGTCTACGGGCATGGCTAAGTGCAAAGCACACGTTGGGCGTTAACTCATATCTTGCACCTAACCGTATAAACAATGAAAAATTTCAAAACAGCGCAATAAAGCTACATTATTTGACTGGATTTTTATCGCTAAGTTAATCTTTGCTCATTAATACTGAGTGATTAAAATACATCATTTTTTATTGTTGCAAGATGTGAATTAACGTAGTTCCTCTGTAAGAGGCACGCTAAAGACTAAAGTCATAACCCACCCTACAGATACCTAATTTTATTCAAAAATCAAACCGGATTCCGGCGTTGCTGAATTGGAATATGAACTCGAAAAATCAGGTATCTTCAACTCTTTTTCTCTGCGCCTCTGCGCCTGGAGCGTGAGACAAATTCCTATCTTAATTTAGCAACGCCCGGATTCCTATAGTAAAAATGGCGAGTCTCAGATCCCTGACTTCTTCAAGGATACCGTTGGTGATTCAGGTGTTTCACCCCCAGACAATAATTTTTCGTTATTTCACCAGATGTAGAGCCGCACTCATATCATTTAGCCCAGTAAACCACCTGGAAATAAATTTCCACAGCGAGTAAACCAAGTGCGTTAAAACTGATAACTTGCAGCAATCTCGTTTAGCCCACATTCCTACCTTGAAATAAATTTCAAGGCTAACAAACCAAGTACGTTAAAACTGATAACTTGCACCATTCTCAACAAGAGCCAGAGGCTCTATATTCTAGTTACCAGGCTCAGCCTGGTAACTAGGTTTTGGAGGCTCCGCCTCCTGTTATCGGAGTTGGTGCAAGTTATTACTTAAAACGCACTGCAAGCCTTACCCAGTCTGATTTATCAGACTTTGTTTATTAGCCTCAGAATTAATTCTGAGGCGGTTAGGCTATCACTTACCCGATTTCAATTGCTTAATTACATTACCAATTAAAGGCAACTGTTCTAGTACTATCTCTATCAATTTTACAAAAGATGTTTCTGATAAGCGGTCATCCTGACGAAGTTGGAGAACGCCAATTGTAATAATAATAATTGTAGTAGCAATAATGGTCAGAGCCAAGGAATAAATTGGTAAGGAACCTGCAAAGATACCAACCGTGTTAAATACAACTGCAAATACCAATAAATAAAATAGTCCGTTGCGATATGCCCAAGGGAGAGTAGGTTTAGAAGTTTCTTTCTGTTGAGATGGTTCTGTCATCAGATAATTCTCCTGGTTAGATGGTTGAAATACCACTGTTCCCACATTTCCTTCTATTTTGACAGAAGAACGAGGCAGCAAATCATCACCTTTGTAATTTTCTATTTCCAACTGCCTTCTACCAATCGCATCATCAATTAAACCCAAAGCTGGAACCATCTGATAACTTTTCTGGCATTGGATGTCTTGTCTATCTGTCACGAATTGTCGCAGAATATCAAGGGAATAAAAATGAGGTTCTTGCTGATTTTTACAACTGCTGCAATTACAAGGGATTAATTTGCTGTACCTTAGTCGCTTATATGAGGCGTGAATTTTATCGAGTTCGTGGGTAACAATGGTCATCAAATCTCTTTTATACCTACCTGCAACCCGGATTTTGATTTCCCGTTTGTTGTAATATTCAATTACCTCTGCTTTTGTGTCATATTTATTTAGAATAACGCCACTTTTCCAGACGTAGCGTTGTTCATCAATCAACTCATGCATGACAACGATGAATTGGGCAATCATCCCCTTGGGCATAAACTCATAGGTGTAGCGTAGAATGAGATTGTTAATTTCATCCCAATTGTATTCGGGTTGGTTTTCTGTTAACAGTTGTGGCGCAATGTAAGTTCTGCTGTTGCCAGGAATTTCGTAGCAAAGCTTGAATCTCATCATCAATTGCAAAAGTTCACCTTGCTTTGCAGCATATTTTTCCTCTTGCCAGATGTTTTTCAGCTCATCCCAGGTGAACTTGCCTAAGTTGCGAATTACTTGTTTATCGTCCAGTACCCTGTAAACTGCATCAGTGACCCATTTGGGTTTAAGAATGACGGTATTATTTAAGATGGGGTCATCCTGAAAATGCAAGCAAACACCCAAATCATGGAAATAACCACTCAGTTGTAATTTGTCTTTGCGTTGGGTAAAGCCATTTTGCTGGCAGATTTCCAGATATTCATCTAGGCTGATATAGTTGCGGGGGTCACTTTCTAGGGCTTCTTTGACTCTCACCCAGGTTTTCGGTAATGGTGAACCTATGTGGGTTAGGGATTTAATGTAATGCTGAATATTTCGTAAAACTTCTGGTAAACCCCGGTTTGTTGCCAGATTAGTTGCTAAAGTCTCCTTCAGGTTGGTAAACTGTCCCCGCAGTTGGCGTTCATTAATTTCTCGATGACGGTCTTGTTTTTCATTTTTGATTATTAATAGTGGACTATTATCGCTCAAAAGTTCTACCACATTCAGCCAGTAATAAAAATCTGTGTCTTCCTTGCGGGTATCTGCGACTAAGGTATAAAGAGAACGCTTGGTAAGGAAAAACTGGTGGGTAGCATGGTAAATCTCCTGTCCCCCAAAGTCCCAAATATTGACTCGAAAATCTTTGCCATTGTCCATGGGAAAACCCCACTTGATTACCTTAATTCCCTTAGTAGAGTCCTCTTTTTGTAATTGATAATTTTCGTCTTCAATCTTCTTTGCTAGTGTAGTTTTCCCTGCACCTGCTTCACCCACAATCAGTAACTTAGCTTGGTATAGGTAATCAGTTCCTTCTGTTTCAATTTGCCGTAAGTATTCCCTAATCGCCTCAATACCCTTGTTAACCACTTCTGGTGGGGGAGTTTCGATGGGGTTATCACTTAAATATAGGTATGTTAAATTTTGCAATTGGGTGATGGTATCTGGAACACTGCTTAATTTGTTGCCGCTTAAATTCAGGAAAGTTAAGTTTTGCAGTTGGGTGATGGTATCTGGAAAAATGCTTAATTTGTTGCCGCTTAAATTCAGGTAGGTTAAGTTTTGCAGTTGGGTGATGGCATCTGGGATGCTGGTTAATTGGTTACTGCTTAAATGCAGGTAGGTTAAATTTTGCAGTTGGGTAATGGCATTTGGGATGCTGGTTAATTGGTTGTAGCTTAAATTCAAATTCAGTAGGGTTAAATTTTGCAGTTGGGTAATGGCATTTGGGATGCTGGTTAATTGGTTGTAGCTTAAATATAGGTGGGTTAAATTTTGCAGTTGGGTGATGATATCTGGAACACTGCTTAATTTGTTACCACTTAAATATAGGTGGGTTAAATTTTGCAGTTGGGTGATGGCATCTGGAACACTGCTTAATTTGTTGTAGCTTAAATACAGGAGGGTTAAATTTTGCAGTTGGGTAATGGCATTTGGGATGCTGGTTAATTGGTTGTAGCTTAAATATAGGTGGGTTAAATTTTGCAGTTGGGTGATAGTATCTGGAACACTGGTTAATTGGTTGTCGCTTAAATCCAGTTGGGCTAAATTGTGCAGTTGGGTGATGGTATCTGGAACACTGGTTAATTGGTTGTCGCTTAAATCCAGTTGGGCTAAATTGTGCAGTTGGGTGATGGCATCTGGAACACTGCTTAATTTGTTGCCGCTTAAATACAGGAGGGTTAAATTTTGCAGTTGGGTGATGGCATCTGGAACACTGGTTAGTTGGTTGCCGCTTAAATCCAGGTGGGTTAAATTGTGTAGTTGGGTAATGCCATCCGGGACAGTGGTTAATTGGTTGCTGCTTAAATTCAGGTATGTTAAATTTTGCAGTTGGGTAATGCCATCTGGGACGCTGGTTAATTTATTGCCGCTTAAATACAGGAGGGTTAAATTTTGCAGTTGGGTGATGGCATCTGGGACGCTGGTTAATTTGTTACCACTTAAATACAATACGTCTAACCATTCCAACTCAAACACCTCAGTAGGAATTTCGGTTAATTCCTCATTGCTTAAATTTAATTTTTTCAGCCCTTTCTCTTTCGCTTCTCTGATTTTTGCCAGCACAGGTTGAGGTGTATTAGTCATGCCAGTGTTCCCCAGTAAATCTTTCAGTTACCTGCCTTACCTCTGAAGCCGTATCATACTACATTAGTACTGAGAGTTTTTACGTATTCCCACAAAAAGATATCATTGCCAGCTTAGTGAAGAATTTAGCTGACAATGACAAGAAAAACCTGGAGTATTAAAAGAATGTAGAATGTAGAATTTAGAATTTAGAATTACGTTTTGCAACGGGAATTTTACCCCGACACAAAACGCGCTGTTTGTAGAAGCAGGGGAATTTAACCCCCAAAGTTGGTTAAAACAAGTGGTAGGGGCACGGCATCCACGGGCTTTTTCCCATGCCATAAATCTGAATTTCGCCGTGCCCACAACCCATTGGTTTACCCAGTTGAATCCGGATGGTGCGTTACGCTACGCGGCAGGACACCCTACTGCTAAAATGAAGAGGGCGCAAGCATTGCGCCCCTACAATTGAACCTCGCCCTCGCTTTTTACTGCATCAAAATCTTTCCCTCTCCTTAATAAAAAGGGAGATGTCCGACAGAACAGGGTGAGGTTTTGTATTTGATTTCATCTTAAATCCTGAGTGAAATATTTCAGCTTGCACCCCATCTACAATTAGTCATCCCAATAAAAGCGATAGAACAGATATTCATTCTTAAAATCATGATCATCTGTTACATGATGGATATATTTCTCACTAATTAATCGCTGCCCAATACTTACTGCTTCCGGCTCTGAAATCTGAAAATAACCAATTATCCAACTTACTGCTTCACTACCAATAAAACATCTGGAATATTTTCGCAGGCGGTATTGGCGATCCATAATTTTCACTCCACCAATATCTCGCATCGCTCTCACTAAAGAAGGCATATTAACATAGGAAACTATATCATCTTCTTTCGTCAGTTTTTTGAGTTGTTCATCATGATACCACAACCTAATGTTATGCTTGCTCTCTACCACTAGACATAATGCTTTCCCTTCTAGGGATAATCTACGCCCTTTATTAATTGCAAATTTTTTATTTTCCTGGGAATATATTTCACCGGGCGTAAATAGTTTTTGCTGATAAGAAGCACCTTGGATAATTTTGGCTTCTTGACCACATTTTTTAATCACTGGACAATATTCTATTTCTTTAGATTCGATTACAAACATAATTTTTGATAATAATATTTTTGATTAATTATATTCACTGGGAACCAGTTATTTGCTAGTACAGTCTAGGAAAAAGAGCTGATCACTTAATGAGTAGCAAAATCCTGATGATCAAACACTTTTAATTGACCCATAGTGATACTTCTATAAAAATGACATAAATTTATAATCATGAAGTCTGTATTGTATATAGTCTATATAGCTTCAAAAAATTCGTTTTGCCTATAGCGATACTACCGAAAAAATTACCTTCTCCAGATATAGGAATCTTGCTTGAATCTTGCTACGTATACTGAGAAATAAACCTTGGTATGGCAAGCTTCTAGGCAATTTGGTTTTTCAGAAATAAAATATGAGTCCTATAGATATCTGTCTGCTTAAATTAGACTGTTTGCCTTAAACAAGGATTTCACACACTGCTGTATCATTATTGACTGTTCACTGTTAAAGTTTATTAATACAAAAAAATTAGTAGCCATGAAAGTTTTACTAATATACCCACTTTTCCCTAAGAGCTTTTGGTCTTTTGAGAAAACTCTAGAACTGATTGGGAGAAAAGCAATGCTCCCTCCTTTGAGTTCAATCACTGTGGCTGCAATCTTACCCCAAGAGTGGGAATTTCGATTGGTAGATCGTAATATTGCAACGGTAACAGAAGCAGATTGGGCTTGGGCTGATTTGGTTCTTTTGTCCGGGATGATTGTGCAGAAAGCAGATTTGCTCGAACAAGTGCAGGAAGCCAAAAAACGCGGCAAAAAAGTGGGTGTTGGCGGTCCTTATGCCACAGCTTTACCCCAAGAAGTTGAGGCAGCAGGAGCAGATTATTTGATACTGGATGAAGGGGAAATTACTCTACCAATGTTTGTTGAAGCCTTGGAAAAGGGGGAATCTTCAGGGGTATTCCGAGCTACAGAAAAGCCTGATGTCTCCCAAACTCCCATTCCCCGTTTTGACCTGCTAGAGCTAAATGCTTATTCAGAAATGTCAGTGCAGTTTTCCCGGGGGTGTCCCTTCCAGTGTGAATTCTGCGACATCATTGTATTGTATGGGCGTAAACCCCGCACCAAAACCCCAGAACAGCTACTGGCAGAATTAGAAAGATTATATGAATTGGGTTGGAGACGGAGTATTTTCTTAGTTGATGACAATTTCATTGGTAATAAGCGTAACGTTAAACTCTTGTTAAAAGAGTTAGCTCCTTGGATGGAAGAGCATGGTTATCCATTCACATTTGGGACAGAGGCATCCGTGGATTTAGCCAAAGACCAAGAATTGATGGATTTGATGACAGCATGTAATTTTGGGTCGGTCTTTCTAGGGATAGAGACACCAGATGAAGAGAGTTTAAGTGTAACAAGAAAGTATCAAAATACTAGAGATCCCCTGAGCGAATCAATTCATAAAATTATCAGTTCTGGATTGCGCGTCATGGCAGGATTTATTGTGGGCTTTGATGGAGAAAAAGCGGGAGCAGGCGATCGCATTGTACAGTTTGTAGACAAGACTACTATTCCCACGGCTTTTTTCAGTATGTTACAGGCTCTCCCCGACACTGCTTTGTGGCATCGACTGGAAAAAGAGGGTCGTCTCCATGGCACTTCTGGGAACATTAATCAAACCACGCTGATGAATTTCGTGCCAACTCGTCCTATTGAGGAAATTGCCCAGGAATATTGGCAGGGATTTTGGCAATTATATGACCCTCAGTGTTTCCTAGATCGTACCTATCGCCACTATCGCATTTTAGGAGAAGCAGCCTGTCATAAAAATCGCAAAAAAACAATAAAGCGTGCCAAAAAGAAATTTGAGTGGCAAGTAATTACAGCATTGCTGACAATCTGTTGGCGGCAAGGTGTGGTTAGAAAAACTCGCTTTTCTTTCTGGCCTTATCTCTGGAGTATGTACCGGCATAATCCCAGAGGCATTAGCAGTTACTTAGCGGTTTGCGCTCAGATAGAACATTTCTTAGAGTATCGGCAAATTGTGAAGGAGCAAATAGAATCCCAACTACTTGAACTGAAACAACAACGGCAAAAACAGCATGAAGAATCGCTCAACTTAAATCCACGTGAAGTCGTCGCTAGTTAAAGTCCCATTCCGAAGAAATCCAAGGAACAGAAGAATATGGAGGATATGTTCCCTGTTCCTTCCAACTATTTACCGAAATATTGAGGTCTAAAGCCCTATCTTTTGAGGCAGAATGTTTTTGGGACGGGGTTTGAATCCCGATCACAAAAACAAACTTATTACTTATTACTTATTACTTAATTCAATCACTACCTCTGCATTTGTTAAACTCACATTCAATCGCTTCAACATTGCTTCCCGTGCTTGCATTGCCAAGGTATCATCCAAGGGTGTCAAAGATATGGGCTGTTCATACTTTAACCGCAATGCCGTTTGAATTAACCAGTCAGCTACAAAGGGATTTTTGGGTAAAAGAGGCCCGTGGGAATAGGTTGCGATCGCATTCTGGTAAAATGCTCCTTCAGTACCATCCTCACCGTTATTGCCTAAACCATATACCACCCTTCCCAGTGCTTCTGTTTTCCCTAATTTAGTCCGTCCTCCGTGGTTTTCAAACCCAACTAAGTAAGGTGTAGCACCACCCAACATTTCTTTTAAATCCTCTGCCAATCGGGTAGCTGTAACTTCTATTACTAAATTACCAATACAGCGATGAGTATTTTCACCAGGGTGTATGGAGACTAAATCTAAGATTCCCAAGCCTTCAATACGTTGTCCTGCACCAGGTTCATAATAGTGTCCCAACAGTTGAGGGGAACCGCAGGTAAACACACCGGGAGTACCATTTTCTAATTTATCCCTGAGTGCATCGGCTTTTGCTCCCTGCAAATCCCGCATAACTATTTCTTGCTGGCGATCCTGTGCCCCACCACCAACTATGACATCTACACCACGGATATCATCAGCAGTGGCATTCTGATCCAAGGGGATAATGTTAACCTTATACCCCCGCCATGTGGTACGCTTTTCAATGACAATCACATTACCGCGATCGCCATAGGTACTCATCAACCGAGGATACAACCAACCAATATTTAATTCCAACTCTTGATGACTCATAACCCCTCACTCATAATTCATAATTTATAATTCATAATTCATAATTTTTACCACCGGAATTGGTAAAATCCGGCTGATATCCAAAAGAGGATAACATTAAGTTTGGTAGATGGCATTAATTGATTGGTGCATGATTTTTTCAAATTGGGATGAGAAACGCCATTTTTGAAAAAAAAATTTTAGATCGCTCCGCTCCGCTACGCTAGAAGAAGGTAAAAAGAAACAGGGTAGAGGGGAAAAGGGGAAAAGTGTAAAGGGCTACTAAAAAGTCCTCCCAAACGCGCAGACAACACGAAAACCAACATCGTAGTTGATGATGTCGCGTCCCGCCCAAAGGTAGTTGAAGCGGAACGCCGAGCGGCAGTACTCAGGAGAGGGGATCCAGGAACCCCCCCGCAGCACAGCTTTGCCAGACTTTTGATAAAGATTATCATTTTTATCAAACCAAGGACTGCCATCTCTGGGGGCATTTTTATAATTGTTATGCCAATCATCAAGACACCATTCCCAGACATTTCCGTGCATATCATACAAGCCAAAGGCGTTAGGCGGAAATTGTCCTACTGGGGTGGTTTGTTGCCGATATTCTCCTTTGGGTTCATCTGCATAGGTATAGTTGGCATTGTAATTAGCTAACTTATCTGTAATTGTCTCGCCAAAATGAAACGGTGTATTAGTACCAGCACGGCAAGCATATTCCCATTCTGCTTCACTGGGGAGGCGATATTGCTTACCTGTATGTTTTGATAATCTGGCGCAAAATTCTACCGCATCGTACCAAGAAACCCTTTCTACAGGGCGGTTATCTCCTTTAAATTGCGATGGTTCTGGTTTTAAGTCGCGGTTAATTTTAGATAGAGCAGCTACTCTTCGCCACTGCTTCTGAATGATGGGATATTTAGCCATGAAGAAGGGGTGAACAGTTACTTCATGTTGAGGTTTTTCATTGTTTCTTCCTTCTCCTTCTGGCGAACCCATCATAAAAGTACCACCGGGGATATACACCATTTCTAGGTTGACACCATTACCTAAATTTTCTATTTTTTGTCTTGCACTACCACGACGACGGTTAATTTCTTTTCCATAAGAGTTTACTGTGATAATGTCAAAGTGAAATTTCTTACCTTTCGTTTCTTCTTCTAGTCTTTCTTGTTCTAGCCTTTCTTGTTCTAGCCGTTTTATTTCTTTATCTAATGCTTCTCTTTGCTGCTGCTGAAACTCTTTTAACTTATCCACCAAAGGCTGAATATACTCGCTACTAGCAAGCTCACTTACTAATTTCGCTTGAAATAATCGTGGTGGATAACTAGGGTCAATACCTACATAATATAAATCGGCAATAAATGCTGTTAAAAGTTTCTCAAACCCAATAATAACTTCTCTAATTCCCCGATAAGCTTTTTTCTCATCAAAATATGCTTGTTGTTGCAACTGCTGAAAAGCTTCTTCCCAGTTCCAACTATCGATAGATAAGATAGTGGGTGACTGACTTCCTATTCCCCAAAAACCAACTTGAAAATATACCTCGTAATCAGTAATAATAGTATAGATAACAACTACAGGAATTGCTTTTAATACATTGTGCAGCCTAGGAATATCAATATCATCAATTGATTCTTTGAAATAATCTCCATAAAATTCTACCGGACACAAATCCTGAGATAAGGGATAATACTTTCTAAAGAACTCCTTCATTTTTCTCGGAAGTTCTAATTTGAGATTATTACGAATATCTGGATGACAACTTGCACTAATTTCTGGTTGGGATGATAGAACCAATAATCTATGCTTCTGTTGAGAATGTTGAAGCATTGCGATGGTTTCTTGTTTATTCAGTTTTTTTGATAGCCAATTGTCTCTATCCCAATCAGCTTGAATTTTGTCTAGATTTACTTGAATTTGGGTAGCTTGCCATTGCTCAATAGCTTCCCGCATCAAGCGACTTTGTTCTTCTAGAGATTTTCCTATCATCTCCGCCAGAGCAGAACTGTTCTCTTCTTGTTGGAAAAAGAAGCTGAAAGCAAATTCACCACTAGACTCTCCTAAACTCTCTCCTAAACCTTGTATAAAACTTTCTAATAAGTTTCCACCAACAGTAGCTATAGTGATCGATACTGGGTCAACCATAATAATTTTGGTATCTTAACTGAGTGTCAAAATCCCCTGTGTAGGCAGTAAAATTAGCTTCACAAGACCGCAGTCAAACATAGATTTTCACAGTATTTTACTGCAATAGGGTTCTTAAGTATAATTATGGCAAAATCTCGCCCAGAGTCTTAGCTCCGAGGAACCCATAAATCCAAGTCCATTAAAAGTGAGGAGTTAGTAGGGGCGCAATGCTTGCGCCCTAAAGGGGTTAGGAGTAGATTCACATCTTGCACCACATGATTATTGCGAAAATTATCGCCTGTAACCCTTGTTATACCAATTCAAATAATGTTTGCGACACATAAATTAAATTACTCGTAGGGGTTTAGCAGTGCTAAACCCCTACCCATCTGTCGCATTCTTTTTTCAAATTGGTA
>JASJCJ010000115.1 GCA_030066045.1 Calothrix sp. MO_167.B12 | reverse complement strand
CTGTCCCATTAGTTCTGATGGGTTGGATAATGAACCGCAAAGGCGCAAAGAGCGCGAAGAAAGAGAAGGAGAAGATAAGTATAGAACTTGGTTTACCTATCAAAATTAATGGGACAAAGCACTAGTGGTCTATCGCATTAGTTCTGATGGGTAAATAATTGTAGTGGGAGCGTCTCGCTCCCTGCTGACAAAAAGCGTCTCGCTCCCTGCTTTCAAAAAGCATCTTGCTCCCTGCTTTCAAAAAGCGTCTCGCTCTCTGCTTTCAAAAAGCATCTTGCTCCCTGCTTTCAAAAAGCGTCTTGCTCCCTGCTTTCAAAAAGCGTCTCGCTCTCTGCTTTCAAAAAGCGTCTCGCTCTCTGCTTTCAAAAAGCGTCTCGCTCTCTGCTTTCAAAAAGCGTCTCGCTCTCTGCTTTCAAAAAGCGGGCAAGATGCCCGCACTACAATAAACTATCAAAATTAATGTGATTGACTACTAGCAATATAGAATAAACAAAATTTATTTGATATTGCTAGTATTTGAAAGCAGAAATAAGGAGTCAAAAGACAGAAGGCGCACAAACTTTAAATATAAGCTTTTTGTTTGGAATTAGTGGTCTTTGTTTCGCTGTGTTGTATTAGCTTTTTCGTTTATCTTGGCACATAATTATGACTGAAGAACTGCAAAAAACACTTGAGAATGAAATCGAAAAAATCTTATATCTATACGAAATGAAAGATTTTGACTCGAAACTAGATTCTTTATTTGCAGATAAAAAAATCACACAATTGGAATATGATTCTCTACTAAGTACCAAAAAATTACAATTAAAATTTATTCTCGATTTAAATTTACTACCAAGTTATGAATTTATTTCCCACAGCCTAGAATCAGAATCTGACCAAATTTTAGTTAAAGTTGATCCAGGTGAAATATTAGTAGAAGAATTTGAAATTATCGAACGAGAAGTGATGCAGTTAAACTTGAGCAGAGTGTCATATATTCAAACTAATTTCTGTGAGGATTCTCGTCCTACATCTAGTTTGAGCAAGAATCATCAAATCACCTTAAATCCAGTTCAATTATTGTTCAAATACCTAAATAAAATTTGGCAATCGAAAATTATTGGGATAGAAGCGATCGCCAATAAGATAAATTGAATTTTAATATACAAAATATATAATATGAATAAAATCTTGATTACTGCCTATGGAACTATGGGAGATGTGCTTCCATACATAGCACTAGGACAACAGATGCAAGCTAGAGGATATGAAGTTCACATAGCAATCCCCGAACAGATGCATCCTCAGGCAATTGCGGCAGGGTTAAAGGTTCTAAAAGTTGGACATAAACAAATAAATCCAGAAGAAGCCAGAAAAACTGCACTTTTATGGGATCATTGGTCAGCTAACATTGATGATTTGCAAGTTAAAAAAGAATTAAATGAATCACAAACTTGGTTTGATTTACAAAAGGGAATTGATTGTTTACTAGATGCTGCTGCCAATGCAAAACTAATTGTTTGTAGTCCCCAGCAAGCAATCTTTGCTGCCATTGTTGCCGAAAAACTGTCAATACCTCTAGTTCAAGTTATAATCACACCTGCACTATTGTATCAGCCGAATAATTGGTGGAGATTGTCCCAGTGGATGCGACAAACTAAAAATACAACTTACGATCGCTATCATGTATTACGGGAAAAACAAGGATTAACCGATTCAGAAGGGTGGAAACCTTACTGTACATATGACCGCTTGATTTTTGCTGCTAGCCCTTATCTCTATTCATCACCTCCCTACTGCTTGACAACAAACCAAACGGGTTTTTGGTTTTATGAACAACCGGAATGGAGTGAGTGGCAACCAGGGGAAAAATTAGCACAATTCATGGTAGCAGAACAAAAACCTTTAGTGCTTTCCTTTAGCAGTCAACCAATACGCAATCGTGAAGAATTTATTGCCGTTCATGTGCGTGCAGCCATGAAATTAGGTCGTCGCATTTTGATTCAGGGAGGTTGGTCAGATTTTAATGAAAGTCATTTACCCGCCGAAATTGACCGAGATTTAGTGATGTTTGCAGGTTTTATGCCTCAAGATTGGTTATTTGCCCATGCTGCTGCGGTAATTACTCACGGTGGCATTGGTACAATAGCAAGGGCCTTACGCAATGGATGTCCGATGCTTTTAGAACCCCATACCTACGAGCAATGTTTTAATGCTCACAAAGTTCTTGATTGGGGAGTCGGTGCAGCTATGTACCCAGAAAAGCTAACAGTAGCAGGAATAGCTAGAGTCTTAGAAAAGAAAGTATTGACTAAAAACTATCAACAACAAGCACAAAAAATTAAGGTTCAGATCCATACTGAATCTGGTCTCGATAAAGCTTGCAATTTAGTTGAAACTTGGTTGTAACTACATCACTCATTCTCTCATTTTTGTTTTACCTGCGGTTCAATCCTTCTCCTTTTATTAGGCTGGGTGCGGAATGTGGGTTATCTATACTCCTAGGGACTGTTTTCAAACTTATTCGTAGGTTGGGTAGAACGAAGTGTAGACCCGAAGGGGTTTAAAACCCCATCCCCTACGGGTTGTTTGTTTGGTGTTGGGGTTTAAATCCCCATTACAAAACGTAATTACGAATTACGAATTACGAATTACGAATTGTTTAAGGGATTCCCAACATTCCCGGGAAAACCTCACCCTATCCTCACGGACATCCCTCTCCTTATTAAGGGAGAGGGAAAGATTTTTGCAGTACAAAAAGCAAGGGTGAGATGAATTTTTGTTTAAGCTAAAGCCGAGATTGGACAAATTTTTCCAACCGATCCAAACCTTTTTCAATGGTTGCCATGTCGGTGGCGTAAGATAAACGAATATTGTTGTCCGCAGCAAAGGCAATACCAGGAATCACCGCCACTTGATGTTCCTCCAATAAAGCATTGCAAAAGTCCATAGACTTTAACCCGGTTTGGCTGATATCGGGGAACATATAAAAAGCACCATCTGGTTTAGCACAACTTAATCCCGAAATGGCGTTGAGTCTGGCTAACATTACCTGTCGCCGTTTGGCAAAGGCTTGGCGCATTTCTTCCACACAGTCTTGGGAACTTTCCAAAGCTGCGATCGCACCATACTGAGCAAAGGTACACACATTAGATGTACTATGGCTTTGGATACTAATAGTAGCCTTAATTAAGTCCGCAGGTCCAGCTAAATAACCAACCCGCCAACCAGTCATGGAATAAGCCTTGGCAAATCCATTACTGATGATAGTACGTTGGAAAATTTCTGAACCCAAGGAACCAATACTGACATGGGTAGCCCCATCATAGAGAATTTTCTCATAAATTTCGTCGGAGACAACCAGAATATCAGCATCAACTATCACTTGAGCGATCGCTTTAATTGCCTCTGGGGAATACACCATCCCTGTGGGGTTAGAGGGGGAGTTGAGGATAAATAGCTTGGTTTTGGGGGTAATTACTTGACGCAGCCGTTCTGGGGTGATTTTGTACCCGGTGGATGCATCAGTGGGTACGATTACAGCCTTACCCCCGGCTAAAGTTACCATTTCTGGATAACTCAACCAGTATGGAGCGGGAATAATCACCTCATCCCCTGGTTCTATCAAAGCCAGCATGAGGTTAAACAGAGAATGTTTACCACCATTGGTGACAATTACATTTTCTGCTTGATAATCTAGCCCATTATTAGATTTAAGCTTATGTGCGATCGCTTCTCGTAACTTTGGTTCTCCTGCCGCAGGACCATATTTGGTCTTACCTTCATCTAAAGCCTTTGCAGCTGCGGCTTTAATATGGGCTGGGGTGTCAAAATCCGGTTCCCCAGCACTAAAACTACAAACATCAATTCCATCTGCCTTCATTGCCTTAGCCTTGGCTGCGATAGCTAAGGTTAGAGAAGGTTTTACCTGACTTATTCGTCCTGCCAGCTTCATCGTCACTTTTATTTGGCAAATTTACCGTTTATTCCAGCATATCCCAGAACAGCGATCGATAAATGTTTGTTTCTGGAATCCGCTCCCCTTAAGAAATCATTAGACAAGTTTTTATACCAAAAACTTATCTAATGACTTACGGGAACTCCAGGAAATAAATTGTCCCACAAGAGGGGTTGACAGTTGACAGTGAAGTTTACATCTTTTGTTGCCTGATAACTATGGGATGTTTTTTTATCTGTAAGTCCCTATAGGTTAATTCACATCTTGCATCACAAGATTATTGATCAAATTAGAGCCTAAAACTCTAATTTATCTGTAGAGTGGGCACTGCCCATCTTAACCTTTCATTTCATTGGTGCAAGATATGTATTAATGTTGTTTCACCCAAAGACGAAATCCCTGGAACTTAAATCATTGACTCCTACTCCCTCAAGGAGAAGTTGCCCGTCTTTCCTGCCAAAATCAAAGGTAATTAATACACCGTCGTTAGTATCACTTATTTGACTAAAAGAACCCAAGCCTTTGAATTGAATGGTATCTATACCAGACTCAAAATCAGTAATTACATCCTTTTCTCCTTTGAGCCAAGATTTCCTAAAAACAAATGTGTCATTACCTGCACCACCAGTCATTGTATCGCTGCCACGACCACCTTTAATCAGATCATTCCCGTCGCCACCGACCAATACATCATTGCCATCACCACCTATCAAACGGTCATTATCCATTCCTCCATAGATGCTATCGTCACCTTTACCTCCATCTAACTTGTCATTGCCCAAACCACCTTCGATGATATCGTTGCCTTTACCAGCTTCGACTTTATCGTTACCGAGGCTGGTATAAAATTTCTCGTCAGCATTGGAACCTTTGAGCTTATCTCTTCTGATTGTGCCGTAGATGACACCATCTTCCAGATTACCGATTAAACTATCCCCTGCAAATTTAATGGTACTTTCATTAAATTTGACAATGGATATTTTTGTATCTTTTTTAAACTTCCTTTCATAGTTCCCAGAAGCAAAACCATCAAGTGAATCTATACCATTATTGCCATCAACATCAGTTACCTTATCTTTAACATCAAGGTTAACATTGCGACTACTACGAATATTCAGCTTCCCAACCTGCTTGGAGGTGATTAATTTTCCCCGAAAACCAAAGGTATCTAATAGTCTAGGTCTGTTACCAGAGACATCTAATACTAAAAAACCAACTTTAAGATCGGCTCTATTATATTGAGCATCAGGATTTTCAACTTCTGTAGCTTCTAAAAGTGACCGTGCTGAAAAATTGAAAGAAAAGGTTTGATTAGCAGCAACTTCAAAATTAGCAACTACTTCTGTGTCAATTGCGACTTTCCCTTCAAAAGTCTCATCACCAAAACCTTGAGCATCAGTAAAGAGTTGAGAAAAGGTTGGATCTTTTAAAGCTGTAGAATCAAAATCTGCTACCCCTATGGCTCCCTTTCCTTTGACTTTATCCTCCACATCGACAGTATTTATAATGTTGGAAGCACTCTGGTTAAAATTGAAGAATAAGGCATTACCTTCAGCCTTAACTTTATTCACATCATTACTGAAGGCAACCTGTTTCAAAAAAAAGTTAGATGACATAAGATTCCCAACTATATATTCAATAATTTTTACACCCAATCAATATTGAGAAATGGGTTTTTTACTACTACGCTGCGGTGTAAGTTTAGGCAGTTTCAATATCCATGAATGCCAATGTTTTCGGACTAAATAACCCTATCCAAATTTACGTCCTGGAGTACTAGAGGGATACTAGGATACAAAAAATAAGTTTCCCGTAGAGGGCACGGCATCTGCAATCTAGAAGTTTTCGGTTGACTGCAATACAGAGTCGATTTATAGTATTAATGATGGGCAAAGAAATTCATCCCACCAGAGTGTATTAGACTGAAATGAAAACCTCTATATTTGATATAGGTCATAATTTTACTCATGTCATGTCCTTTTCCTCCGACAAGAGATTTAGAAGTAAAAATTATGGATTTCCAAGTAGATGAGGTGTATATTTAACCAATCTACTTGTGAGAACGGTGGTTAGTAAAAAGTATCGCCAAATGCAAAATTTGCAGGGGGACTGACAAGTGTTGCAACAACAGATATCATTGCAACACTTGCCCTATCACCCTTTTGAAAAAACTGTTTCATCTACTGAGATTAGACGTGGTAAAAGTTAAGCTAAATCGAGTCAATATAGAGCATGTTGATTTTGTCAAGCCACGTAAATAATCTAACTCAAAATATGTATATATTTATTCACTTTATATTTTTACCATAAAAGCTTGATACTAGCTTTACAATAACTTACGTAAAATTTATAGAATCAGGATTTACTGATTCAGGATTTACGCAACTGTCACATAGGCTGTATTTAGCTCTAATGTTTATAACTCAAAGCTTACAAGCTTTGGAATCAAATTTAAAGATGTATGCCAGTTGGCATTATTTTGTGACGCTTGCGTAAGTCATATAAGTATAAAACATTGATTTATCCATACTTTTGGGGTATTTATTGGTCAAGGGCGTGTAAGGGAATTAGGATTTTCAACCTCAAATCCTTGCATCTGGCATTTTTTGCGGGTAAAAAAATAGAAACCCATAGGCTGTAACTATTACCTATTCCCTATTGCCTATTCCCTACCTCCACAATCATGATTTTTTGCTGCAAGCCCTAAATAAGTTTCTGGAGTTGATTACCTTAAGAAAGCATTAGACAAGTTTTTATACCAAAAACTTATCTAATGACTTACAGGTTAATTCACATCTTGCACCACAAGATTATTGGTCAAATTAGAGCCTAAAACTCTAATTTATCTATACTCAAGCGGGGTTTAAAACCCCATCCCCTACGGGTTGTTTGTTTTGTGTTGGGGTTTAAATCCCCATTACAAAACGTAATTACGAATTACGAATTACGAATTACGAATTGTTTATCTGTAGAGTGGGCACTGCCCATCTTACCCTTTCATTTCATTGGTGCAAAATATGTATTAATGTTGTTTCACCCAAAGATGAAATCGCTGGCATTTAAATTATTGACTCCTACTCCCTCAAGGAGAATTTGCCCGTCTCTTCTGCCAAAATCAAAAGTAATTAATACACCGTCGTCGGTATCACTTATTTGACCATTGGAGATATTTTCATTCAACCATTGTTGGGAATCCCACAAACCCAAGCCTTGGAATTGAATGGTATCTATACCAGACTCAAAATCAGTAATGACATTCAGTTCTCTTTTGAGCCAAGACTTTCTGAAAATAAATGTGTCATTACCTGCACCGCCAGTCATTGTATCACGACCGCGCCCGCCTTTAATCACATCATTACCATCACCACCAATCAATACATCATCACCCTTAGCACCAATCAATAGGTCATTATCCAGTCCTCCATAGATGCTATCGTCACCTTTACCCCCATCCAAGGTATCATCACCTAAACCTCCATCCAAGGTATCGTCACCTCTACCGGCATAGACCTTATCGTCTCCATCACCACCAATCAATACATCATCACCCTTAGCACCAATCAACAGGTCATTATCCAGTCCTCCATAGAGGCTATCGTCACCTTTACCTCCATAGAGGCTATCGTCACCTTTACCTCCATCCAAGGTATCGTTACCTCTACCGGCATAGACCTTATCGTCTCCATCACCACCAATCAATACATCATCACCCTTAGCACCAATCAATAGGTCATTATCCAGTCCTCCATAGATGCTATCGTCACCTTTACCCCCATCCAAGGTATCATTACCTAAACCTCCTTCGACGATATCGTCACCTCTACCGGCATAGACTTTATCGTCTCCGAGGCTGGCATAAAATTTATCGTCTTTCTTAGAACCTCTGAGTCTATCTGCTTTGATTGTGCCGTAGATGACATCATCTCCCAGATTACCGATTAAATTGTCCCCAAATAATTCAATGCTAGTTTGATTAAATTTGACAATGGCTATTTTTGTATCTTGTGTAAATGTCCGCTCATATTTCCCAGAAGTAAAACCCTGAAGGTAATCTATACCATTGTCGCCATCAATATCAGTTATTTTATCTTTAACATCAAAGTGAACATTGCTACTACCACGAATTTTTTGTTTAGCAATTTGCTTCGAGGAGATTAATTTTCCCCCCATCATAAAAAAATCTAAAGGCTTGGGTTTATCGTCTGATATATCGAATACTAAAAAACCAACCTCACTATTGGCTCTATTATATTGAGCATCAGGATTTTCAATTTCTGTAGCTGACAAAAATGAATTGGCTGCAAAATTGAAAGAAAAGGTCTGATTAGCATCAATTTCAAAGCTAATAACTACTTCTGTGTCAATGCTTGCTTCCACTTCAAAAGTTTCTCTACCAAAACCTTCAGCGTTATTCAATAGTTGAGTCAAAGTTGGTTCTTTTAAAGCAGTACTATCAAATTCTGCTATGCCTACAGCCCTTTTCCCCTTAACTATATCCTTTGCATCGACGTTATTTGTAATGCTAGAAGCATTGTCACTGAAATTAAATGATAAAGTATCTACTTCAGCATTAACCGTATTCAAATTATTCCTGGAATTCGTTTTTTCCAAAAAAAAAGGTGATGACATAAGACTCCCGATTATGTTTTAAATCATGTTTACAGATGCGTTAATTCTTCATTCATATTGATGGAGAAACTGAAGCACTATTCACAGATTGCACCCATAAAAATGTTGTAATTTAATTACTGTTGCACCGAAGTATGTGACTAATATAACTCAAAATACGTATATATTTATTAGCTTTACATTTTCAACATTAAAAATTGATATTAGCTTGATACATTTACTGCTAAAGCTTGATATTAGCTTGATACTAGCTTTAATCAAGCTTACGTAAAATTTATACAATAACCAAATTATTAGTACTAAGATTAATAAGACATACGTACTCATTACGAGAAGTCAGGTGTTTAAAAGTGCTTCCTTGGGGAGATCACAAATACAATGCAGAAGGGGAAAAACAGTAGCTGGAGTTAGCTTTTTGACCATGCCTAACTTGAGTTGAAGACTCCACTAATTGCTTTCTGTATGTATTGTATTTCTACCCTAAGCAAGTTGCTATGGGTCTACTGCTTCTGCCTTGCACTACGTAGTTCTACCTTTTTTCAATGACGAATTTTAGGGGTGCTAGTAAAGCAATTTAGCTCCCATAATTCCATTTGGAATAGGGTGTTTAGATTTCCGACTTCTTAAATAAGTCGGGAATTGGTGATCCTTCAGAATTAATCAGACGCACTACTAGCAATTCTAAATCATAAGCCCTGCGGGCAGATTATAGTCAAGTAAAAAATGATATCTTTGACTTATTGAAAAAGTCGAGGAATTGGAGAAGGCTAATTTTGTAACTACCGATTGCTATAAAGCAAATTTTTTCAGAAATTTATATCTAACAGGCAATTATTGATCGTAGAAATCAGTTTTCCGTAAATCCTATAAGTAAGAAAAAAGTAAAAATCAAAATTTTATGAGGTAAAATAATGGGATTTCTCAAGCAAGTACCACTACTATTTACTCCATGTTTAGCTGTTTCAATGGTTACAATTTTACCTAGTAAAGCGGCTACTTTTGCGAGTTCAGAAGGGAACTTTTTGTTTACAGAGTTTAGTCAAAGTCCTTCAACAGTTTTTGCTAGTTTCGACGGTGATGTCAGTGCCATAGCTATTTCTGAAAGTGCCAAATTATTTACAGAAGCGAATCCAGACGCAATTTTTATAGTTGATCCCCCCGTAGCATCTAATTCTTCCTCCAGTTTTGCTTTAGGTGAAACTGGAGATTATTTAGGAACAGTAGAAAGTGAAGCCACAATTAGAGGGGTGTTTGATATAACAGCAGGCACTGATTTCAAATTTAACTTTTTTGGTGATTTAACCCTGGAAACATCCATAGACAATGGGGGGGAAAGTGCAAGGGCAAGTGGAGATATATTTTTTACATTAATAGATACGAGTAATGATACTACCGTAGACTTTTTGAGTCTTGTAGGAAACGTAAATACACCAGGAGGTAATGATTTTATTGCCTATGACAAAAGTGAAAATGTTGCGTTAAGTAATGCAACTAACACTGATTTCAACTTTGGGGGAAATCAAGAATTTGCTGAAGCTGATATTATTGGTTCTTACCAACGCTATTTTGCAAATGACACTAGATTAGCTTTGGTAGAAGTTAAGCGAAATCGGGTAGTAGTTTCAGCAGTTCCAGTGCCTGAGCCTTCAGCTAGCCCAGCCTTATTTATAGCTAGCTTAACTTTCTTTGGCTGTTGTAGTGTAATGGTTAAAGCTAAATCAAATAAGCCAATTGAGTGCAGGAAATAGCTACAGTGATTTTTCTATTATTTTTACCATCAAAAATTATCAATGCAAGGTTTTTAAGCCTCATACGCCTAGGGACTGTTTTCAAACCCAAAATTAGTATCAATTGTAGGTTGGGTTGAGGAACGAAACCCAACATTTTCCGTACACCCAGTTGGGTTTCACTTCGTTCTACCCAACCTACACCATAGTTTGAAAACACGCCCTAGGGACTGTTTTCAAACCTCACATTAACTTAAATTGTAGGTTGAGTTGTAGCTTGCTTCCCCGCAGGGGTGGGACTTAGACGCGAAGGGGCTTCTCGTGCCTCGCTCCGCGAGGAGCTGCGCTAACGCCGTCAGGCGTTCCCGTAGACGCGCAGCGGTGAACCACTGCGGTGGACGGGTTCCCGGCATAAAGGAAGTGGCAAACCCGAAGACTAGGGTAGAGTAACCCAACATTTTCCGTATACCCAGTTGGGTAGAACGGAGTGAAACCCAACCTACACGAAAGTTTGAAAACACGCCCTAGGCTCGCGTAAGGAGGGAGCATCCCAAATGTTTAATTTTGTAGTGCGGGCATCTTGCCCGCTTTGTATGTAAATTGTCTGCTTTGTATGTAAATTGCCCGCTTTGTATATCAAGGGAGCAAGATGCTCCCACTACCACATATTTTTGAAAAATTGGGATGCTCTGCGTAAGGATACTTTTTTCCCATCAGTAACTGTTACTCCTATACCGCCCAAAGATTATTGATTAAAAAACCATAGAGGCGCAGAGAACACAGAGGATAGAGAGGTTTAGGAAATAGGTAATCTTACACCGAGAAGGGAGTAACTAGGGTCTGCTGAATAACTTTAAAACATTGATTTATCAATGCTTTTGGGCTATTTTTTGGTCAAGGGCGTGTAAGAGAATTAGGATTTTCAACCTCAAATCCTTGCATCTGGTATTTTTTGCGGGTAAAAAAAATAGAAACCCATAGGCTGTAACTATTGCCTATTGCCTATTCCCTATTCCCTACCCCCATAATCATGACTTTTTGCTGCAAGTCCGAAGCAATAGCTCTTCTGACACCGATTTTACTGAGCGAATACCGTTTTTTCCTCATTAATAGATTTCATCCATGCTGCAGCTTTTAAAAAAAGATCACGATGTTTTTCTCTGATATATTCCTGCGCTAATTGTTGCTTTTCTTTTGTATACTTCAATGCAGGGTCATAATCAAAGCGGCAATCTAGTAACACTTCAGGAATGTGATGGAATTTCCATCCTCTTTTAGCTATATTTAGCCACAGTTCCCAATCTTCACCATATATAAAGGGCATTTTCGTGTCATATCCTCCACATTCTTGCCATGCAGATTTACGAAACACAGCACAAGCACTCAAATAACACATCATAACCATACGATATAGATGAAAATCTGGTAGTCTCCATATCCATTCTTGTTCATTAATATATTCTGCACAGCCATAGCCCTGTGGAATACCAAAAGTAAAAACTTTTCCGCAATTATTAAAAAATTTTATGTCACCAAAAACAACTCCTACTTCTGGCTGTTTTTCTAAGACTTCCACTCCTTTAATAATCACTTTTCCTCGAATTGTATCATCAGAATCTAGGGGTATAATATACTGACCTTTGGCAGCTTCAATTCCTGTGTTACGAGCTTTTGCTTGTCCCTGATTTTGCTGATCGATCACAAAATAGCCCTTCTGTTTTAAGAAACTAATCACCTTTAAAGTTAAAGGGTCAGTAGAACCATCATTAATAATGATTATTTCGTAGAAATTCTCTTTGCAAGCTTCTACACTGGTAATTGCTTCTAACAGGTATTTCCCATGATTGAAACAGGGAATAATCACTGACAGAATAATATTGCCACGGTTAGGTGGCGTAAAGCTTCTAGAACTGTTAACTAATTCTTCTTTGTTTGACAACAACTGGGATGATTGCTCACAGGGTATCGCTACAAAGTGTCCAATATGCCACTTAACTCCAGGATAGCCAGCAGCCAAAGGCATAATTTTATAACCCATAGAACTAATCAAATTTTCTAAGGCTTTGCTCTTCTGTTCAAAGGAGTCTTGGTTGGCATCATCAACCTCATACATGATGATTGGTTTGTATTTTTCTATGGTTTGCCTCATCCCCTTAAAAGCATCGATTTCTGCACCTTCTACATCGACTTTGACTAGTGTGGGTGGCTTGAGGGCTTTTTGTGCTACCAAATCATCAATGCAAACCAAGTTTACATTCATTGCTCCTTTGAAATCTGGTGGAGTACCAGCACTTGCCAGCATGGCTCCCCCTGAATGTTGTGCTAGCAAAAGTCTACCTTTTCCTGTATGAACAGAAACAGCTTTTTCTAACACGGTGGTATGGGAAAAATTATTCAGTTGAAGATTGTGGCGAATCCTCTGGACATTTTTTGGAACTGGCTCAAAGCCATAGACATAACCAGATTTACTAACTAGATGAGCTGCTAAAACTGTAAAAAAACCAATATTGGCACCAATATCATAGAAGACATCCCCAGGTTTTAAATAGTGAGCTAATGCTTCCTGTAGGGGTAGTTCATATGTTCCTTTGGCAAAATCAGGATTGGAATTGTCTGGGGAAAACTTGAGTCCCGCTCCTACTCCTTGAGTGATTGTTACTGCTTGAGTAATGGCATTTTGACGCTTTTGAGCTTGGGGTTTGGGAGTTGATGCCGATTTCTGATTTAACCACTGGACTAATTCCGCTGATAAAATCAAAGCACGATTTATTAAGGGTTTAATGCTCATTTTTCTGACGATACTTTTTTGCTAACAAACATTAATAAATACACTGTCTGAGAGAGGGCGTATCAACCACTGTGCGGAGAAAAATTTCCCTCGCTCCATTTAAATCACACGGCATATAACGTCTACCAATCTTGCTAGTTACGACTTTTTTACTGCCAAATTGAGGCAATCTTTCACCAGTCCAACTCACAGTTCTTGATGTGTAAGCTTCGTGAATATCAAGCACCATCTAATTAAATTCAAATGCTTTGTGTTTGATAAAAGATTATTTATAAAGTAAATATTAGATCCCTATTGTAGGCTGCAACCGTCTTTTAAGCCGTTAGATACGATCATCTTTACTGTCCTCACCACAGAAACTTGTGCTTTGTCTCATTAGTTTTGAGGGCTAGGTAAGGTGACCCTGACTTCTGAATCAATATCCGCGCATTGTAGCAATTCCTAGGATAAAATTCGGGGATCTCAATGCCCGCGACTGATCATAATTAATGGGACAGACCACTAGGCTGGTTTGGGTCTTAAAGTTTACTTTATAAATAACCTCTAAACTGCTTGAATTTGTAATGAGATAGCGTTAACATTAATATACATATATTTATTGCTCCCGTATTTTTATACTTTTTCTGAGTATTTTTAACTGCTATACAAGCATCTTTATATTGCAATCTATTTGCTCCGATAAGGAACTTCTTTGCAACAATTAGGGAGGTTTTTAACCAACTTTGGGGAGTTGACTTCCTCTGCTTATAGAAGCAGCGCGTTTTGCATTGGGGTAAAATCTCCGTTGCAAAACGTTATTCGCTCATTCTACATTCTTTTAATATATCCGTGTTAACTTATTAACTTCTGTGAATCAACTTCACATCCGAGCTACAAAATTTTTGAATATGCTGCCGGTATCATTCCCCCATTCCCAATTTGCCAAAATCCCCACTCGGTTAATTGTGAGTTTGACAGCATCGGGATAAACATCGGTCAAGGCGCGATAGAGAACTGGCTCATTGTTGACATATACCATGTAGTTCATGCCGTCAAAAATCATCCGCAGGTTGTGAGTTACTCCCCATCTCACCCCACTGCCTACATTGGTCCAAACTGCATCATATAATTCCTCAAAGCCATTGAGATAGAAAAAGGAAGATATGGATGCACCCCCATAGCAATCATCCAGCCAGTTATTGACAGTGATGTAATTATCTGCATCTTGCCAAAATATCAATCCACCCCGACCTCTTTCTCTTTGTCCGCGGCTGGTACCGGGTGGTGTGATGTCTACTTCTAAATCGGCAAAATTAGGGTTGTCCCAGGGGAGGGTGTAAGCGGTACGCCCAGGATTAGGATATTTACGGCTAGCTTGAACTTTAGCGCTATTATGCCCCGTTAAGGCGATCGCTCCCGTTCCCATTTCCCGTCGCCAAACTTTTTCGCCAATATTGGTGATTGTACCCCCTAAATCTTGGATGGGAGAGACAAAATTATCACCAATAACCACCTTTGTACCCTTAGCTTCCCAAGGGGAGCCAAGGTCGAGTTCTTGGGGAATGGAAACCACAGGGGGATGGGCTTCTAAGGCTCGGAAATAGAGATTGCTGTTGGCTTGGGTGGCTGCAATCCCAATGGCTGCTTCTGTATGTAAACGGGAGTCAACAAACCGTTTATTAAATACTAATTTGCCGTTGAGGTACAGGCTAAAGGTTTCACCTTCATCCAATATTTGTAAGGAATTGATGGCGTTTGGCTGCAAAAACCATACATTACTCGCAGCTAAGGTTTCCCATTGACCATTTTCCCTGATCCGCAACCGACAGCGATCGCTCGATGCCTCAAAACTCCAATAGTTGTTCTCATCTCCAACTCGCCACAGCAAACTGACATCATTGGCTTTGGTTGGGCTTTCCACAACTAGGTGGATTAATCCAGAAGTACTACCACAATCTAATACCGCCAAACTGTCTGCTTCAGTGGCGATGGTTCCTTTGGCTGTTCGTTGGTAACATCCCTGCCATATCTGCCATTCCCCACCCCGTTCGGCTGCAACATTATTTACCTTGCCATCACCCGTCAAGCTATCTGCTGCTTGAGCCGTACCATACCAAGTAGTTAGTGCTGGAATTTCCGCTACTTGAGTGCCGTAAACCCTGGTATCAATGCGAAATCCAATTTGTCCGAGTACACTTTGATAAAGTGCAGCGTAAACTTGAGGATCGTCATTAAAGGCATCAATGGCAATGGGACGCATATTAGGGTAAGCGCCCAAACCACAGGCATTAGGTACTGAAGCTGCGTAGTAAGCTGCTCCTTTTTCTCGCAGCACCACAATGTAGTAGGTTTGCAGATTTTTCAAACCCTTAAAAGCGGAGAGCATATTCTCACCCACGCGGGTCCAAACTTCGCCATTTTCTGCACCCGTGGCATGAATAATCAAGCCATTCCCTTCAGAAAGAGGATTCTCTGGTACTTCCTGGGGGAACCAACCTATAGCTAAGTTTTCATCTAATTTGGGTACGTGAAAATACTTAGCAAATTCTGGTGATGTGCGAATCCACCACCAGAATTGCCTTGCTGTCCATCGTTTCTGTGGACTTTTCAACCACTGCCAAAAACGGTCTAAGGGCTTTTCTGTCTCGCTACCAATCAGCCAGCGATGAAGTCTTTCCTGAATGGATTCAATTCTTTCAGATTGGGAAGTATTGTGGCAATTTACCAAGAATACGGCAAAAGCAAGCCCATTGGTGCGGGTATAGGGACCGTAGGCAATTCCCTGTCTTCCCCAACCTGCTGCGACCATTGGTTGGATACGTAATGCACCATTGTCGATGGCAATTAATTTTTCTACGTCTACACCTTTACGGGTGATACCGCCAGGGCTTTTGCTACCAATAGTTTTACCAGCAGATTTACTGTCAGTATAGTTATCTGTAATACCTTGGTTGATAATAATAGGTGGATTATTTTTTTTAACTGGTTCAATTAACATTTAGATACCCCTAATTTTATACTGACGAAATAATTCATAATTTTGAAAAAAGCATTCTACAAATTCACCTTGGGAAACATTATTAAGAGTCCACCAATGGGGATGGGGAATAAATTCACTCATTTGGGATTCATGTTCGTTTAAGGCAGCTCGTTTCTGTTCTAAAACATCACCAATATATACAGAACTTTTAAATTTTTTCAGCAGGCTCAATTCCGGTATCAACTTCTTTTTTAAAATTTGATTATCTTGACCATTTGTCCAGGGCCACTGATTCCATAGCCAAATTGGATATTCATAAACAATTGCAGAAAATTCACATTTTTTTAGTGCAGCAATGACAATATGATTAGTAGTATCATGGTCTGGTGGTCCATCTTGACAGTAGGGAACAAATACTTCTTGGGGCAGGAAATTAACAATAATATTTGATACTTTTTGAATCGTGGGGAGAATATTATTTCTTAATTTGCCATCTTTAACTTCCAGAAATATGACATCATGTTCTTCAACCCCCATTTTTTTGGCTGCTGCTAGGGCTTCTGATCTACGTATAGCCTTAAGTTCCTGTGATTCAATCAGATTATGGGAGCTAGAACCATCCGTCATAAAAACAATTTTTAAATCTGCCCCAGCTTGTTTTTTACGGATGATGGTACCGCCACAACCAAGGGTTTCATCATCTTGATGAGGTGCAAAGATAATTGCCGAGCGTCCTAGTTGTTTGGGACTGCATTCAGTACGTCTAAAATTAATTAGGGCATTATACAAATGACGTAGTGGAGATTTTAATAATTCTTGATTCATAACTCAATAATTTGTTAAACAATGTTGGAGTTTGTTAATTTGAGGTTGATGATATAGATATAGGACTTACCCAATTGGCATATTTTGTGTAGGGTGGGCACTGCCCACCTTACCCTTCTTACTTATAAATCAAAATTCATTCAATCAGGTTTTAGCAGTTGATAACTCTAGTTTGGTTGCTGTTGTTTCCTGATTACAAAGATTTTCATATTGGCAAAGTAAATCATCAGCAATCTTTTCAAAGGAGAAAAGATCGACTGCTTTTTCACATCCTGCTCGCGCCATTGATTTTCTTTGCTGTTCATCTCCAAGCAGTTGTATAATTCCCTCTGCGAGGGCATCTGCATCACTCCGTTTCACCAATATTCCTGTTTTCCCATCCTCAACTAACTCTGGGAAAGCACCGGCTTGGGTAGCAACTACCGGAACTCCTGCAACCATAGCTTCAGCAATAGGCATACCAAAGGCTTCTTGACAGATGGAAGGGAAGATGAAAATATCTGCCTGACGGAAATAATTAGCTAACTGAGAAGGAGGCTGGGGACCAGTTAATTTAACTGGTTTGGGGGTTTTTGGTTGGTTTTCTTTGCTAGTAAATTGAGCAATGGTATTTTTGAGGTAAGTAATCCAGCTATTGTCCTGGTGAAATGTAGCTAATTCTGCCACCACAGGATCGTCAGTCACACCCACTAAATATTCATAGGGAATAACGCCCATGGGACCAACCATAGTGAGTTGAGTTTCTGGATATTCTGCCTGCACTTGTTTAAAAGCTTCTAACAATGTATGGGAACCTTTTTCTGGACAAACTCTACCCACAAAAAGTAATTTTTTCCCTTGCTTTTGGTAATTTTGCTGGGCGGAAGTATCCAGAAAGCGTTCAAAATTAACGCCGTTATATACAGTTTGACAGCGTGATGCAAATTGAGGGAAACGTTGGCGGACTTGTTCGCTAATATATTCGCTGGGACTAATAATTAAATCAGCATGGCGCAACCGCCCTGCTAGAGCTTTATAATTGAGTTGATTTAACCACTCACAATGCATATGTAAAACTGTTTTTGTCCGGGGATTGAGAGATTTAATCACCGGGACAAACTGAGATAAATTGTGAATGTGGACAATATCACATTCCTGCTTTCTCAAGTCCTTGGCAACTTGTAAAATAAATCCTAGATAATACCAGCGTGAAGCGAAAAGAGGTTGTTTGGGATTCTTAAATCCAGGAAATTTTTCTAGATGTTGGAGTAATGATTTATCGGTTTTTACGGGAATATATTTATAAGTTACTCCTTCATTAACTGTCTCTTGAAACTTGTCTCCTGGGGTATAAACAATGATTTCACAATCCTTTGCTAAAAGACGCACTAATTCATAGGTTAAAATCCCAATAGAATCTAGAGGATTGGGAAAAGATGACATCACAAAAGGCTGACAAACAAATGCGACTTTGAGCTTTTTATGAGTATCTTGATGTTTTAATTTATTTTGGAGTTGATAAACTTTATGTAGTTGATTCTGAGCAAGTTTTTGATATATTTCCCTGTCATTGGGATTGATTGATAATGCTTTTTGATAGCAAGCAACCGCTTCTTCCAAATCCCCTTCTAATTGTAAGGCTGCCCCTAAATTATAATGGGCGATCGCTAAATCTGGTTGTAGGGCGATCGCCTGCCGATAATAAGTGATGGCATTTTTCAAATCCCCTGCTTTTTTCTGAGCCAATCCCAAATCATGATTGATGACTGCATAGTGTGAATACTTTTCTGGTGGAAGTTTCCCTAGGGTATGGAGGATATTCGCCAAATTCACATCAGCTTCAATACAATTGGGTTGAAGTTCTAGGGCTTTTTTATAATAAGCGATCGCTTCTGGCAATTTTTCTTGTATTTGTAGGGTATAACCGAGGTTATTGTAAGCTGATACTAACTTGGGGTTTAAAGATAAAGCTTTCTTATAAGCTTGGATGGCTTCGGGCAATTGACCTTGAACTTGCCTTAAATTACCCAGACTAAACCAAGCTTTCACAGATTTAGGCTGTACCCGAAGAATTAGAGCTAGCAACCTTTCTGCTTGTTTATACTCCCCTTTCTGCTGTACCAGCATAGATAAACCATGTAATGCATCTGGTTGAGTGGGTTGTTGTTTGAGTATTTTGCGATACAACTGTTCTGCTTGCACCAGACGATTGGCTTGATGATGTTGAACGGCAAGTTGTAGTACTTCAGAAAAGGTTGCCATGCTAAAATTTTCCTTGATATATATTTTTTGTTGACTTTAAATTTTGATTTTTAGAGTGACCGATTTATCCAGGGGTACGAGAATTATTTTACTTACGGCGTTATGAAAACTCTTATCAGTATCTAAAATCTCAGATAAAAATGCCCAGTGCAAAACCAGGCAGAATAGACAATCACAATTTAAACGCGCTAGCACCAACTTCATTAGGTGTAACTTTCGTGTTACGAGAAATTACATCGCGTAGGGTAGTATTGTTTAACTCTTCGAGCTGTTCAGTGGTAAATACTCCGGGCTTTTGATACCAAAAGCGATCGCCATCTCGCAAGCGTATAAACTGATCTTTGATAATAGCATGAAATGTTTCTCCCACTAGACCACCATTTACCGGATCTTCCGCTAGTCCACCTACCCATAAATCGATGTCATCGGGTGAGTCGTAAACACTTGCAAGCTTAGCATTAATATTTGGCTGGGAACTAATCTCATCGAACGAATTTTTCTTGGTAAGACCCAAAGCTATTCGCACCGTATTGTAATCAGGCAACCCGTGGTCCCGTCCCCTTTGGATATTTAGAGAAGCTAAATCCAAACCACCCGCTCCGGGAGATCCAAATAGGAAGTTGCGGACTCCATCAACTATCATGTTATCCACTCCCATGTGAGGTTGTTGAACCAATCCGCGCATCACTGGCTCAATACCTTTAAGAGTATTTGGATAAAGAAACTTATTTGGTCTAAAGAAAGCATCGGCTAGGGGTAAATTTCCATAGGGAATTGGTTTACCGTTCTTCTTCAATAGCCACAGTTCTTTAGTCAGAGTGGAGTGTCCAAAACGGAACGCCGCAGTAGAAAACTCGTTGCTAATAGATGGATCAATATCTTGGTTATAGCCACTGTAGTTTGGTAATGCACCAGAACCGAGCAATATAGGCAAGAACTCTTTGTATGTAATCACCTGCATCTGAGCAGCAACATATTTCCGAGTTTCCTGGTAGATTTTTTCATCATTCCAAGAAGGATCTTTTTTATGCTGCTTGCACATGATATTGGCTAAACGATTGTGTTCTCGCATAAAAAGTGTATGCATTGCCACCAAGCCGGTTTGTTCACGGGCACGAATATCGCCGGCGATGAAATTGCCATCAGAATCGGCAGGCAGTAAGTTGAAATTCTTACTCTTTTTTAAAAGTCCGCATTTTCCTTCACGCAAAGAAGATGCTAAATTCTCATCTGAACCATAAACATTTGAGGCATCGATCCAAGTAGTAATTTCGTTAATCTGTTGCCGTGGATTATCAGTTCCGGTACCAGTGGTTGGATCAAAAATTGATCGCTGCAAAGGAATGTTAGAACCACTGGGAAAAACCTCGTCATCATTAGGAACAATAATTGGAAAATATTCTTCTTTCCCCTCGGTTAGATCGATATCATGATCTAGAAATTGCCCCCACTGAAACACCATATTGGTAGTATTCGTTATATTTGGTCGATCTTCATTTTCAAGTTGGGAAGCAACCACGTTACTAATACTACGTGGGTTAGGTAAGTCAGAATTATTAACTCCTTTAGTTCTAGGAATTGAGATCCCATTTTCATAGGCAGGAGGTTCAGCCACCCTTATTAGCTGGGTGTTAGTTGTGCCATACCTTGGATTCGCTTGATTATTGCCGCTACCGTCAATGGTGCGATATTCAGCATTAGTCATGACTGCGTCGGTTCTCACATCACTGATCAAAGGTGATATGGTTAAGACTGATGCCAAACTGAAAAATACAAGTAAAATATAGGTAGATACTGGACGTTGGAATTGAGCCATTTCCCTGAATTAAATTATCTTCACACCGTCTGAAACTTTTTCAAAACTCTTATTTCAAAAGAAGTCCTAAACTAATCGCATTGCGTTTGTTGCACATTCACTCATCAGAGTAATTACTTGTTGTTCAAAGCATAATTACTATTGTTGTTTGGCAGTGGTTTTGGTATTCCATAATTCAGACTTGTGTTTTCTTCCCCAATTTTCCTTTGAGGAGATTCCTGAATCAGTATGCCTTCTTTAACCAAGCCTGCCAGTAGAGGTAAAATGTGGGTTTCTAAGTCACATTCCGGCAGCCATTGGCTAACATCTCTGATGGTAAAAGATTCCTGGTTTAACACCTTATCTACTAGAGCATCTATCAATTTGGGCGGCAAGTCTTTAAATCTCAATTTCTTTTCACTAGGGCTTACAAATAGATAAATAGTATTATCAACCCGTTCTATTTTTACTTTTTGAAACTTAGCTTGCCTCAAAAGAGTATCCAACCCTTGCTCAAATAAACCAAATCCAATTTGTTCGGGTAGTGATATTTCCGCACCACGATCACTATTCACTACCATCCCTAGAGAATTGGCACATTCCTGAGAAAGCTTCTCCTTTTCTCGCTGCAAATGTTCAACTAAGGAATTGACTAGATGCTGTATATGTGTCTCAAATTCAAGGGTATTTCCACTGGGTACAACAGGCAAATTTTGTCGCCAAGTTGACTCTTGTTGAATATTTTTTTGAACTTTGTTGAATAAAGACTCAAGAACTTCTCGTCCCGTCAGGCAACGGATACCCAAGGTGACGTGCAATGAAGGTTGTTCACGGGCGATCGCATAATGCCAATGACCCCGAGGAATGTAGAGCAGATCCCCCGGTTTGAGTATACAGTTGATGTAGGGGGTTCCTTCTGGTGGTTTGTGATACTTTGATAGTTCATCGCTGTAAGGATACTTAAAAGTATCCTCAAATACAAACCATTCCTTTTGCCCATCGATTTGCATGATAAATACTTCATGGGTATCATAATGAGCTTTGAATCCTTGGTAAGAAGGCCAGGAGCAGTAGATATTGGTATGAGCAACATTATTCCCTATTTCCTGCTCTAGTGCCCAACTGAGATCAGCTAATTCTGGAATATATTTATTGACATGGCTAATTACTAAACTCGCTCCTTTTTTACACTGTTTAACCCATTCTCTAGGATTGGAGCAAGGCAGGTCTTTATGATCTAGAACAAAACGCAGCTGATCAGGTTTATGGAAATTCAATAACTGATTGAGATGCTGCCAGGAAAATAAATGTTGAAATTTGTCGGTATTACCAGGGATGACTATTCCTTGTTTTGCCCAATTTTCAGCCAGGAAGCTTTCTAGGGAATAAGGCTGTAAAATTTTTTGTAATGTTGTCATCATATATTAGCTAAATCCTGTTTTGTATATATTCTTTTTTAGATATATTTTTGTTTTTATAGCACTACGCTGTTAGGTTAGGACATATTTTCAGGTTAAAGGCTTGATTATTCATGCAGTCTCGAAATTGAAAAATGCCCTCACGCGCTTTGGTAGTGCTATAACTTTTGATTTTTGAGAGTGACCGATTCATCCAAGGGTTAGGAGAAACATCTCCACTCTGTAGGGGCATGGTTTTAATATTCCATGATTCAAATATGTGCTTTCTTCTATGTGTTTTCTTCCTCAGTTTTCCTTGGAGACGATTCCTGAATCAGTATGCCTTCTTTAACCAAACCCGCCAACAGAGGTAAAATATGGGTCTGTAATTCACATTCCGGCAACCAATGGGTAACATCTTTGATGGTGAAAGTTTCCCGGTTAAATATCTTTTCCACTAGAACATTCATGGCTTTGGGTGACAAGTCTTTGAATTTCAGTTTCCCTCTAGGAGTTATTAACTGGTAACCCGTATCGCCAATCCGTTCTATTTTTATTTTTTGAAACTTATTTTGTCTCAAGAGGGTATCAAGTCCTTGCTCAAAGAAATTAAATCCAGCTTGACTAGGTAGGGATATTTCTGGAGCCCGAAGTACAGTCATTGCTTGAGACATAGCAAATTTATGAATCAGGCTTTCCTTTGATTCATTTAGCTCGTTTATTAAAGAGTCAAATAAATGCCCCGTGTATGATTCCAGTTCATCAGTATTTCCATGGGGCATCAAGGGTAAATTTTGTCGCCAAGTTGCTTCTTTTTGCAGATTGGTTTGCATTTTATCTAATAACCACTTGAGGGCATCTCGCCCCGTGAAACAACGGATACCAATAGTTACGTGTACTGAAGGTTCTTCCCTAGCGATCGCATAATGCCAATGACCCCGGGGAATATAGAGTACATCGCCCGGTTTGAGAACGGTGTGAATGTAGGGTTCTCCTTCAGGTGGTTTTTGATACTCTGATTTCTCATCTCTATAAGGAGATTTAAAGGTATCCTCGAAAACAAACCACTCCTTTTGTCCATGAATTTGCAGAATCAAGACTTCGTGGGCATCATAATGAATTTTGAATGCTTGGTGAGCAGGCCAAGAACAGTAAACATTGGCATGAATCGCACTATGACCTAATTCCTCCTGTATTCCCCAAGTTAAGTCAGCTAGGGCTGGAAAATGGTCATGGACGTGGTTAATGGTTAAACTTGCCCCTTCTCTACATAGCTTCGCCCATTCTTTAGGTGAGCAAGGAGGCAGAATCTGACCATTTTTCACGAAACGTAATTCAGGTTTATGATAATTCAGCAAATCATTGAGATGCTGCCAGGAAAACAAATCATGAAACTTATCGGGGCGCTCCCCAGGAATGACTATCCCTTGTTTTGCCCAGTTTTCAGATAAGAAGCTATCAATGGAGTAAGGCTGTAAAATTTTCTCTAAGTTTGTCATCATAATGAGTTAAATCCCGTTTTTATAGGTGTTTTTGATTGTTGAGGTAGATGTTGGGAAAAAAGAATTAATCTGGTGTAACACCAGTGATCTTTTTCATTAGTTCTGATGGGTAAGAAATGTAGTGGGAGCCGGAAAGCTCCCTGTTTCCACAAAGCGGGCTGTCCGGCCCGCACTACGGTAAACTATCAAAATTAATGAAAAAAACCACTAGTGGTCTGTCCCATTAGTTCTGATGGGTTGGATAATGAACCGCAAAGGCGCAAAGAGCGCGAAGAAAGAGAAGGAGAAGATAAGTATAGAACTTGGTTTACCTATCAAAATTAATG
>JASJCJ010000114.1 GCA_030066045.1 Calothrix sp. MO_167.B12 | reverse complement strand
CAGCCACCTTATTTGGTGCAAATTACTTTTTACGAGACAGATTAGGGGAACCGTGGACGGCGGAGGATGAACAATGGGCAGAGACACAAAGACTAAGGCGGATTTTGGCTGATTTACTTGCCCGTGTATCTACTAAGATATATCTGTGTCATAGCGAACTGACTGTAAATGGTCAAGAACAACTTGGGCCCCTGTTACCTTTGGTGAATGCCTGTGTAGCTGTGAGGGAGTGAGGGAGTGAGGGAGTGAGGGAGTGAAGGAGTGAGGGAGTGAAGGAGTGAAGGAGGGAAGGAGTGAGGGAGGGAAGGAGTGAGGGAGTGAAGGAATACTTCTCTATCTCCGTATTTTTACATAAATCTAGTGTGCTAGTGTTGAATTTATCTCACAATAGCGAGGGGTCACACACTACACCTACTTATGAACGAAAAGCGTCAACAAGCCTATCTCAATCTCATTCAAAGCCTATTGGATTGCAGTAGTAACCATGAATCTCAAGAGATTTTGACAGCGAACCAAGAATTATTGGATGCTGGCTTCTTGCAGGTGTTAGAAGCAGTAGCGCAGACATTTTCGCATCAGGGAGATGAAAATACAGCCAATTGGTTGCGAAATCTGGCAATGCAACTAGGGAGAGGGTTGAATAGAGATACTGAGGTGGATTTGCAATCCCTCAGAAAGGAGGAGATACAGACATATTTCCAATTCTTGATGCAGGTACTGCAAGCAACTGCATCAAGCAGTGGTGATGCTCAGTTAATTTACCCCTTGCTGGCTCAGAATACAGATAAACTTGACGGGGTGTTCGCAAAAATATTGCGACGTTGGGGGAAACAAACACTGGTAGAAGCAAAACCAGGTGAGGCAGAATCCATCGCTGGACATATAGCGGTTTTCAGTAACTTCATTCAGCAGTTCCCCTTGGGCAACAAAGCCAGTAACATGGAAATTGCCATTACTGGTTGTGAAGTAATATTAACAATTTTTACCCAAGATGCTTTCCCCGAATTATGGGCTATTATACAAATTAATTTGGGTAATGCTTACAGGCATAGAATCAAAGGGGATAAAGCAGAGAATATTGAAAAAGCTATCGCCTCTTCCGAAGCAGCTTTAGAAGTTAGTACCCGCAGTGACTTTCCTCAAGATTGGGCTGGTACGCAATATAATTTGGGGCTTGCTTACAGGGAGAGAATCAAAGGGAATAAAGCAGAGAATATTGAAAAAGCTATCGCCTTTTATCAAGCAGCTTTAGAAGTTAGAACCCGCAATGACTTCCCCCAAGATTGGGCAATGACGCAAAATAATTTGGGCAATGCTTACAGGGAGAGAATCAAAGGGAATAAAGCAGAGAATATTGAAAAAGCTATCGCCTCTTACGAAGCAACTTTAGAAGTTTACACCCGCAATGACTTCCCCCAAGATTGGGCACAGACGCTTTCTAATTTGGGCAATACTTACAGGGAGAGAATCAAAGGGAATAAAGCAGAGAATATTGAAAAAGCTATCGCCTCTTACGAAGCTGCTTTAGAAGTTAGAACCCGCAATGACTTCCCCCAAGATTGGGCAGGCACCCAAAATAATTTGGGGCTTGCTTACTGTGACAGAATCAAAGGGGATAAAGCAGAGAATATTGAAAAAGCTATCGCCTCTTACGAAGCAGCTTTAGAAGTTAGAACCCGCAATGACTTCCCCCAATATTGGGCAACGACGCAAACAGGATTGGGC
This sequence comes from Calothrix sp. MO_167.B12, assembly GCA_030066045.1. Classification (GTDB taxonomy): domain Bacteria; phylum Cyanobacteriota; class Cyanobacteriia; order Cyanobacteriales; family Nostocaceae; genus Calothrix_A. Next base: position 22,424 of record JASJCJ010000114.1, on the reverse strand, counting down.
AATGCTTACAGCAAGAGAATCAAAGGGGATAAAGCAGAGAATATTGAAAAAGCTATCGCCTCTTACGAAGCAGCTTTAGAAGTTAGAACCCGCAATGACTTCCCCCAAGATTGGGCAACGACGCAAAATAATTTGGGCATTGCTTACAGTGACAGAATCAAAGGGGATAAAGCAGAGAATATTGAAAAAGCTATCGCCTCTTATGAAGCAGCTTTAGAAGTTAGTACCCGCAATGACTTCCCCCAAGATTGGGCAACGACGCAAAATAATTTGGGGCTTGCTTACCATAACAGAATCTGGGGAGAGAGGGCAGAGAATCTAGAGTTAGCCATCGCTACTTGTAAAGAGGCTTTGACTGTCTACACAAGAGAAGGTTTCCCCCAACATTGGGCACAAACCCAAAATAATCTTGCAAATGCCTACGGTGACAGAATCCGGGGAGAGAGGGCAGAGAATCTGGAGTTAGCCATCGCTACTTGTAAAGAGGCTTTGACTGTCTACACAAGAGAAGGTTTCCCCCAACATTGGGCACAAACCCAAAATAATCTTGCAAGTGCCTACTTATACAGAATCCGGGGAGAGAGGGCAGAGAATCTGGAGTTAGCCATCGCTGCTTATAACCAGGCTTTGACTGTCTACACAAGGTCAGCTTTCCTCCAAAATTGGGCAATGACCCAAAATAATCTTGCAAATGCCTACGGTGCCAGAATCCGGGGAGAGAAGGCAGAGAATCTAGAGTTAGCCATCGCTGCATCTGAGGCGGCTTTGACTGTCTACACAAGGGAAGCTTTCCCCCAAAATTGGGCAGGTATCCAAAATAATCTCGCAATTGGGTACTATCAAAGAATCCGGGGAGAGAAGGCAGAGAATCTGGAATTAGCCATCGCTGCATATAATGCAGCTTTGACTGTCAGAACAAGGGAAGCTTTCCCCCAAGATTGGGCACTGACCCAAAATAATCTCGCAAATGCCTACGGTGACAGAATCCGGGGAGAGAGGGCAGAGAATCTAGAGTTAGCCATCGCTGCATCTGAGGCGGCTTTGACTGTCCTTACAAGGGAAGCTTTCCCCCAAGATTGGGCAGGTACCCAACATAATCTCGCAAATGCCTACAGGAAAAGAATCCGGGGAGAGAGGATAGAGAATCTAGAGTTAGCCATCGCTACTTATAAACTTGCCCTGCAAGTTTATACCCATGAGGCATTTCCTAAAGAATGCCGTAATACTGCCCGCAATCTAGGTGGCCTCCACTTTGAACAACAAGCCTGGGCAAAAGCTGCGAATAAATACACCCTTGCCCTTGAAGCAGGGGAAATCCTCTACCAATCTGCCATATTACTTGATGGCAAAGCTGCCGAACTTGCCGCAGTCAAAGACCTGCCACGCCGCGCAGCCTATGCCCTCGCCCGCACTGGTAAATTGGAACAAGCGGCTTTGACTATAGAACAAAGCCGCGCCCGTGGACTTAGTGAAAGCTTAAATCGAGACCGTGCCAACCTTACCCAACTCCAGCAACTCGCCCCCAATCTCTACACAGAATACGCAGATATCACTACTCAAATCCGCAACCTGGAAACCCAGCAACGTTTGTGGATAACTTCAGATGATCGCCATAGCCTCACTCCTGAAGCCCTCCGCAATGAAGCCCATCGGCTGCACCAAAAGTTGATGGAAACCATTAAGAAAATTCGCCACGTTCCTGGCTACGAAGGCTTTCTAGCTCAACCCAGCTTTGATGATATCCGCCAAGCTATCCGCCCCTATATTCCTCTTATTTACCTCGTATATACACCTGCCGGAAGTCTTGCGCTGATTCTCACCCAAGATGGTATTACGGATCTTCGGTTAGATGACTTCACCCCAACCAGATTAATAGAAATACTAAATAACTGGTCTAACACCTATAACCAATCTCAAGTAAATCACTCAGCTTGGCTCGATGCAATTGAGCAGGGCACTCGCCAACTTTGGCAACCCCTAATGGCACCCCTAATCAACTACCTCCAGCAACACAATTTCCAGCAAGCCACTCTTATTCCCACCGAATTCCTCAGCTCGCTTCCCCTCCACACTGCTTGGACAGAAGCTCCTAATAGTGTTACGGGACGGCACTACGCCTTTGATGACATCCACTTTACCTATGCTCCCAATGCCCGCTCCCTGGTACAAGCTCAGGACATTGCTCAACGAACTAGAGCAGATTCAATTTTAGCGATCGACAATCCCCGTAAAGACCTCCCTAACTCTACCCGCGAAGTTACCGCCGCTATTGCTACCTTCCCAGAGGAACAAAAACAAAAAGTCCTACAACACGAACAAGCCGCGATTGAAGCCGTTCTTGCTGCCCTGCCCCACTACAACGTCCTACACTTCTCCTGTCACGGTACAGCCAATCTGCAAGACCCCCTCACCAGTGGACTTTTGATGAGCGATGGATTGCTTACCTTGCGTGACCTCCTCAACCTCAACCTCGATGGTATTCGCCTAGCTGTCCTTTCCGCTTGCGAAACCGGACTATCAGGAATTGAATTAGCGGATGAAGCCATCAGCTTGCCCACAGGCTTACTCCAAGCAGGTGTTGCAGGGGTTGTTGCCTCCCTGTGGTCAGTTTCTGACCTCAGCACCATGATGTTGCTTACCCGCTTCTACGACCTCTGGCGCGTTGAAGGTTTGGAAATTGACCAAGCCCTTCGTCAAGCTCAACAGTGGGTGCGCGATTCTACCAACGGCGAAAAAGTTGACTATTTTAAAGCTTCACTACCTGAATTTGCTAATGTCAAAATGCCCGGCGAGGTTGCTAATGTCCTGTATCAGTCCTTTGCACTATCAAATCCCAATGCTAGGGATTTCGCCCATCCCTTCCACTGGGCAGCTTTCCAATATGTAGGCGTTTAAACAATTCGTAATTCGTAATTCGTAATTCGTAATTACGTTTTGTAATGGGGATTTAAACCCCAACACAAAACAAACAACCCGTAGGGGATGGGGTTTTAAACCCCGCTTGAGTATAGATAAGAGGAACGCCGTGTGGGACAGGAATTGACCAGATACCTGTGGCGGGGCTTTTGATTTTAGTGGAGGAGAACCAAGCTCTTAATTTTAGACAAAGTCGAGCTAAGAATCTTTAAGAATTAAATGTATCAAACTATCAATCAAGCGATCGCTCGTCATCGGTAAAATATCTTTACCATACAACACCTCTTGAGTAATATGAAAATGCACCAATGCCCCAAAAAAAATTCGTGCTGCTGCTTCTGGATCGGGTAGATCTAATTCAGGATGAGCCTTTAGATACTGACTCAAAGTCTCAAATACGGGTTTAATCATATACCGAACACACACCTGAGCTAACTCCGGAAATCGCCCAGACTCCCCAATTATTACCCGCATTAATGCCCGATGCTCTGTATCTTCTGCCATCTGCGCCAATGCTTTCACGGCTAACTGACGCAGTGTTATTTTTGGCTTCCCTTCTAAGGATTGTTTCCCTAAAATCGACTGAAATTTTTTGCGCGCTCTTTGCTCAATTAAGGCCTTAAATAATCCTTCTTTATCTTGAAAATAGCTATATACAGTAGCTTTAGATACACCTGCTGCTGCTGCCACCTTGTCCATGCTGGTGCCAGCATAGCCATGTTCTAGGAACTCCTGCATAGCCCCTTGGAGAATCTGCCCAACTTTATCAATTGAACTCTCACGGTCAATATCACTTACTCTATTTCGTGCCATTTTTAACTTGTATTTATAAGACGATCTTGATAAATAGTAGAAAACAGGAATAAAAGGACTCTTGTTTACTGTTAGCGCAGCTCCGGACCCAGGAGGCTAACTGATAAATGATAACTGAAAAGAGGAAGGCAGAAGCACGATAGAATCGTGCTTTTGTGTCTGCCATTAAAAAACTGCAAGGAACAACTAAACTAATCAGTTTAGTTTAGTTATATTATAGAACTAAACAGTTTAGTTTTGTGTAACAACAATGCTACAAAATTTGAAATTTGGGGACTCTTTCCTTCCACCCTCGAAATTTCGTCCATTGTTGGTAATTGCTGTAATTGCGGCTTTATCTGCCATTGGTATTGGGGTTTATCGAGTGAGTCAGTCTCGCAGTAATGAATTAAAACCAGTCCAAGAAAATCTGGCTTCAGTGCCGATCATTAAAACTGTGACAGCTCTAGCTAGACTAGAGCCGAGGGGAGAGGTAATTAAATTATCTGCACCCAGCACCATAGAAGGAAGTAGGGTAGAACGGTTATTAGTTAAGGAAGGTGATCGGGTTAAAACTGGGCAAGTGGTGGCAATTTTAGACAACCATGACAAGCGACAAGCGGCATTAGAAGAGGCAAAAGGAGCCTTGGAGGTGGCAAGGGCAAATTTGGCAAGGGTGAAAGCGGGGGCGAAGCAAGGGGAAATCAATGCTCAACAAGCAACCATTGCTCGTTTACAAGCAGAGCAAAATACGGAAATTGTCGCCCAGCAAGCAACTATCGCTCGGTTGCAAGCAGAACAAAATACGGAAATTGCCGCCCAGCAAGCAACTATTGCCCGTTGGCAAGCACAGTTAGATAATGACCAGAAAGAATATCAACGCAATCAACAACTATATCAGCAGGGGGCAATTTCAGCTTCATTGCGAGATAGTAAGCGGTTAGCTTGGCAAACAGCCCAGCAGCAAATCAACCAAGCACGGGCAAACCTACAACGTATCCAGACATCCAAACAACAGCAAATCAACCAAGCAAGGGCAAACCTACAACGCATCCAAGCATCCAAAAAACAGCAAATCAACGAAGGGAAAGCTACCTTAAATCGCATTGCAGAAGTACGTCCGGTGGATGTGGTTGTAGCAGAAGCGGAAGTGAAGCGAGCTTTGGCAACAGTGAAAAAAGCCCAGGCAGATTTACGACTAGCTTATGTGCGATCGCCCCAAGATGGTCAAGTATTCAAAATTTATACCCGTCCAGGGGAGGTAGCATCTAGTGATGGGGTGCTTGAGATTGGGCAAACCAGTCAAATGTATGCGGTGGTGGAAGTATATCAAAGTGACATTAGTAAAGTACGCCAGGGGCAAAAAGTGCTACTCACCAGCGATTCTGTATCAGGGGAATTACATGGAAGCGTAGAAAGAATTGGTTGGCAAATACAGCGACAGAATGTGATTAATAGTGACCCTTCTAGCAATATTGATGCCAGGGTGGTGGAAGTTCACGTACAACTCGATGATAAATCTAGCCAGAAAGCAGCTAAACTGACCAATTTGCAAGTTCAGGCGGTAATTCAACTATGATTGGATTTATTCAGCAACTACAACGACGCACTCCCCTAGGATGGTTGCAACTAACTCGCCATAAAGGACGTTTTTTGGTAGCAATTTCTGGTGTCGCTTTTGCCGACTTATTAATGTTTATGCAGTTAGGTTTCCAGGGAGCTTTATTTAATAGTGCCACTCGTTTGCATAACGCATTAGAAGCTGATGTTGTTGTTTTTAGCACCCAAGCCCGTAACTTGATTGATATGTCTACTTTCCCTAGGAGGAGGCTTTATCAAGCAATGGATGTTCCAGGGGTACAGTCATCGGAGGCAATATATTTAAATAATATTCAGTGGAAAAATCCTCTGACTAAGACCCGCAGTAATTTGTTAATTATTGGTTTTGATCCAGATAAACCAGCTTTTAATTTACCCGAAGTTAATAGCCAATTACAAAAAACTAAGCTTCCGGATATTATTCTTTTAGATCGTAATACCAGAGGAGAGTATCAACAGGTTGTTGCTCAAGTTGAAGAGGGTAAAAAAACCACTACAGAAGTAGAAAAACGCACTATTACCATTGGTGGATTATTTACTATTGGCTCTTCCTTTGGCACTGATGGACATTTAATAACTAGCGATCAAAACTTTTTAAGGGTATTTCCTCGGCGTTCTGCAAGTAGTGTCAGCATCGGGTTACTTAAAGTACAACCTGGATATGAACCCCAACAGGTAGCCAATGCTCTTAAAGCTCATCTACCTAAAGATGATGTCAGAGTTATGACTACCGCAGAGTTTATTGCCTTTGAGAAAAGCTATTGGCAAAGAAATAGCCCCATTGGATTTGTATTTAGCCTGGGTACTGCAATCGGATTTTTGGTTGGGGTAATTATTGTTTACCAAGTCCTATCTACTGATGTGAATGCCCATATTAAAGAATACGCCACCTTTAAAGCTATGGGTTACAACAATATGTATCTATTGGGAGTGGTCTTTGAGGAGGCTTTGATATTAGTAATTACTGGCTTTATACCAGGACTGAGCGTTTCTTTGGGGCTTTATGGATTAGCACGGCAAGCTACTAGGTTGCCTATGTACATGACAGTATTACGCTCGATTCAAGTATTAATTCTTACATTTGTTATGTGTATTATTTCTGGAGCGATCGCTACCCGTAAAGTTCAAGCTGCTGACCCTGCTGATATGTTCTAGGAGTGAAGGAGTGAAGGAGTGAAGGAGGGATGGAGTGATGGAGTGAAGGAGTGATGGAGTGGAGGAGTGATGGAGTGGAGGAGTGATGGAAAAAGTTTAATTACCAATATAAAATCCAAAATCCAAAATCTAAAATCTAAAATTCCTATGGAATCTGTTATATCAATCAAACATCTCAACCATTACTTTGGTACGGGACAACTACGCAAACAAGTATTATTTGATATCAATTTGGAGATTAAACCAGGGGAAATTGTACTGATGACTGGTCCTTCTGGTTCTGGAAAAACTACACTCTTAACTTTGGTAGGTAGTTTGCGTTCAGCTCAGGAAGGTAGTTTACGGGTTTTAGGGCAAGAACTTTGTGGCGCGAGTTCCAAAATTTTGGTAAAAGCACGACGCAATAATGGTTATATTTTTCAATCACATAACTTACACGAAAGTTTGACCGCATTACAAAATGTCAAAATGGGTTTGGAAGTTCACAAAAATATATCTATCAAAGAAGTTACCGAGCGTTCAGTACATATACTTAAATTAGTCGGTCTGGGAGATCATCTGCATTATTACCCAGAACAACTCTCAGGAGGACAAAAACAACGGGTAGCGATCGCCCGTGCTTTAGTTAGTCAACCTAAAATCTTACTCGCTGACGAACCTACCGCTGCCTTAGATAGTAAAACAGGTAGGGATGTGGTGAATTTAATGCAAAAATTAGCCAAAGAACAAGATTGCACCATTTTATTAGTTACTCACGATAACCGAATTCTAGACATTGCCGATCGCATTATTTATATGGAAGATGGCAAACTCACAAATGCACCAGTCATCGCCAATTAATCATTACCCTACAGGAAAATCCCACAACCAATCAAGGGCGCACGCAATGCGCCCCTACTGGGCACTTCCTAACCATTTTCAAGTTAGCCTCTCATGGACAATATTTTGTCCACAATCAAGGATGAAAATAATCCCCTCACTCTGGGCGGGGAAACCCCGCCCCTACTCCTTCACTCCTTCACTCCTTCACTCTCTATTTTCAAGCTAGAGCTTAAAAAAGGGGTAACGGGTTGTGGGGGTATAGCCATCATGGGGTTGCATACACCTGCACAGTTGATTCATGGATAGATAAGATAAAAAAAACGCCAGATTTAGTAGTGCATAAATCCGGCGCATCACGCATATGGTGCATCATTATCCTATATAGCAGCACCATTTTAAGCAGATAAATTATTTTCTGACCACGGGGTTGAGCCTATATTAGGTTTAACCCCTGTGTGGTTTGACCCATCATTTCACTGATTCACCTGATGTAGCGCTACGGGCGTGCCACTTGACGACAGTTGCTTTATGCTGGGTGTGCCCGTTCACCACAGTGACTTACCACTGCGCTTCTATGGATTGTGGCAATGACACATCCAAAATAATTAGAAACTCCAGATTTCAACAGGATGACGCGGGGACGCGGGGATACACCGGACGCGGAGCGCTCTGTGTCCGGTGCCCCGGACACGGGGCGATAAGCTCCAGGGGTCAACAGTCCCCTATCAAAATCTGCGATTTGATAGCTCCTGATTGGTGGACACCTCAAGCCCCCACCACATCGGTGTCTGGTGTGTCTCCGCGTCTCCGCGTCTCCGCGTCTCCGCGTCTCCGCGTCTCCGCGTCTCCGCGTCTCTTCTTGACTATGGAGGGGATTTATTCTCAAAAATCTGTTAACTATGTTACTTTTTATCAAAAAAATAGTTACAAAGGCTACATTTTTTTTCAGTCTCTTTTAGAATGAAATTTATTGAACTATTTAAATAAAAAAAGGTTAGTGATAATGAACACCCACACCCATGATTTCCCATCTTGTCCCCTTCCTAATAACAGTTCGTTTAGAGGGCAAGATGAGCATTCCATCCAGACAATTATTCTTCTAGTGTTGGGTTCGTTTCTTTTGGCTTCAATACCCATTGTTTATGGCTTTACCTTGACTCCAACTCCACAAGCAACAACAGTTCCTCATGAAGCAACCCTTTGGTATTAGTCATTTAGGGACTTGTAGGTTTTTTGCACCCATAAATTTTTGCTATTGTTTTTAACACAAGTCCCTAAAAACTTGGGTTTATTAAACAGATATTTGAAATTACATCTTACAGCACTTTGCAGGTAAATTAAGTATAAGGATACATACTAAAACTCTTGTGGCATTGGGCATCTATGCCCATCCGAATGTACTTCAATCAAATGAAATATGCTGTAAGGAAAAAACATAGAAATTGTGAAATTCTTTTGAAAAGAAGAAGCCTTTAATCCTTAGTCCTTAACCTTTTGATTCAGTCAAATTTATTTACAAACAACAGTCTTGTGTAGACTTGTATCCATTGCTGTACAAAATCGATGAATTATGTACACAATCAACAAGTCTAAAGTCCAAATTGTGACCTTTGACCTTTGAGTAATGATTGATTACCCATAACGAATCATGGTGCAATTAAGTGCAAGAGCCAAGGAATTAATCCCTAAAGCTAGGATTGTCAGCTTTGAATCTTGGCAAACAACCCATCCACAAACAGCGATCGCTATTTTACAAGCAGCGGATGATCAAGGGCGATATCTGACAGATGAAGAATTGGAACAAATTCAGGCGTTGTCACCAGAGACTTCTGGTTTAATTCCCGTGGCCAAAATGTTGGGCGATGTGGTGGCTGAAATTGTGGACGAAGCTAGAGCCAAGGTTTTACAACAATTCCCTGATATTCTTAAACCAGGGGGTGGTCTTTATCCCCCATTCCGTGCAGAAGCTTGCTGGCGAGATTTCTGGCATTTTACCCGTTGTATAAGCTATGGCATTGCTGGTGGCTCTAGTCAGTTTACTAGCGATCGCGGTTTGGGCTATATGAAGTTGCTCTATGAGGAATTGAGTGTCCCTTTAGATGCTATGATATTGGGACTAGAAGGTATAAAAATTGCTAGTTTGCAGCGTATAGAACCAGAACAGCAAGAAAATCTCGCCCCTTATTTTGACCATTTAATTAACCAGCTGTCTCGTTTCCAAGATTCTTAAACCGAAAAGATTTACCATAGCCATTTTCACGCTCAATCATTAGGTAAACATCAATCGGCAAGTAGCTGATTGCATGTATGAAAATGATTGTATTTTGATGCTGCAATTACTGTAGGGATGTAAAAATTTTACGTCTCTATATACGCAATGAATAGGGGATAATTCCCAACACCAATTACCAAACAGTAATCGGTATCCAGCCTCCCAATTAAAATTTAGAATGAGCGAATTTAGAATTTAGAATTTTTCTCCCAACTGCATTCTGCATTCTTAATTCTTCATTCACAATTTTTCCCTACTCAAGCCTCTTGATTTATCAATGAGGAAACTGTTAACGCAGCACAAGAGTGTAGGAGGCTAACTGATAACTGATAACTGATAACTGATAACTGAAATGAAGAACTATGGCAAAAATAACAATTAATTCGATTTCAATTGACCCCAATACCCAGAGGATTGCAATTGGTTTTAACTCTTTGATGAGTGCAGATAGCTCTGGTTCTAACTACATTCTGGTGCAAACCTCTGCACCCTTAAACCGAGACCAGAAAAACCAGTTAGTCAATTTAAATGCCCAAATTCTGGAGTATGTACCAGAAAATACTTACATCTGTCGTTATACTTCTTCAGATTTGGATGCCGTTCGTAATTTACCCTTTGTGGAATGGACAAATATTTACTTAGAGGGGTTTAAAATTACCCCTCAATTGCGGAGTAGTTCGGGGACTCCAAACAGGGTAAACCTTCTAGAATTGGGTGCGATGGAAACCAGTATGTCTCGGCAACCCCAAGCTGTGACAGTGGTGCTACATCAAAATGTTAGCATTGATAATGACCTACGCGATCGCATAGCATCTGCTGCCAGAATTGAACCCGAATCTTTACAGTTTAGTGGTAATTCAGTGCGGCTATCAGTGCAATCCCAATATTTACAGGATTTGGCACATATTGATGAAGTACGCCACATTGAAGAGTATGTAGCACCACAGCTTTTTAATAATAAGGCACTAGAAGTATTAGAAGCAGACCAAACCCACAGTATTGCTCATTTAGAAGGTGAAGGGGAAATTGTCGCTGTTGCCGATACAGGTTTTGACAAAGGAACCATAGATGACGTTCATCCTGCCTTTACTGGTAGGGTATTGAGACTTTATGCCTTGGGACAGCAAAGAGCCGCAGACCCCGATGGACATGGAACCCATGTAGCCGGTTCTGTGTTGGGTGATGGCTATTCTCAGACCATGGGAGGTGCAATTAGGGGAAGCGCGCCCAAAGCCAAGCTCGTGCTGCAATCCATCCTTGATATCAGTGGTGGCTTAGGGGGATTACCGGCAGACTTAAATGATTTATTCCGAGTTCCTTACACAGATGACGGCGCACGGGTACATACAAATTCCTGGGGAGCTGCCAATAGAGGTGTATATAATATCTTCTGTCACCAAGTAGACACATTTGCCTGGGAACACCGAGACATGGTAATTTGTTTTGCTGCGGGTAATGATGGACGGGATTTGGATTTAAATGGAGCAATTGATAATGGTTCCATTGGTGCCCCAGGAGCTGCAAAAAATTGTATTACTGTGGGAGCTTGTGAGAATAACAGACCAGAGCAAGCAAAACCATACAGTACTTTGAATATATATAGGTCTGAACCCATCGCCTCTGATGGTTGGTCTACCAATCCAGAAGGGATGGCAGCTTTTAGCAGTCGCGGACCAACAAAAAATGAACGCATCAAGCCAGATGTGGTGGCTCCGGGAACTGCGATTCTCTCCAGTCTTTCCCGAGACGCAATTACAAATGACATGTTTGGCACCTCTAATGACCCCAACTATTACTTTCTGGCTGGAACCAGTATGGCGACACCCTTGGTAGCGGGTTGTGCGGCGGTGGTAAGAGAATATTTCCGCAAGCAACATGAACTCAAACCCAGTGGTGCTTTAGTTAAAGCCATGTTAATTAACGGTGCCCAGGATATTAGCGGTCAATATGTCCCCTCAGAAGCAGGGGAAACTCCCAATTTTGCAGAAGGTTTTGGTCGGGTGAATTTAGCTGCTACCGTGGGACCGAGGCAGGACAATGAACAGGTACATTTCTACGATGAAGCTACGGCATTGGATACTGGGGAAGAAGAAAAAACAGAGGTAGAAATTACTGGATCAAAATCGGTGTTAAAAGCAACTTTGGTTTGGGTTGATTATCCTGGAGAAGCACTACAGAACGACTTGGACTTAATTGTGCGTACTGCTGATGGAGAAGAACGCCACGGCAATATGCCACCATCATCAACCAACTTCGATCGCTCCAATAATGTGGAACAAGTCATCTGGAACAATGTTAAACCTGGGAAAATGGAGATTATAGTCCGCGCCCATCGCATCCTGCAACCCCAATCATATGCCCTAGTTGTGAGGATTGTTGGTAGTGATGGGTGTAGTTGATAGTTGTTAGTTGTTAGTTGATAGAGGGAAGGAGTAGAGGCGGGGTTTCCCCGCCCAGAGTGAAGGAGGGAAGGAGTAGGGGCGGGGTTTCCCCGCCCGGAGTGTAGACTCAAAAGCGGCTTCGGTGAAGGGTAGGAGTGAATATGGGTCAAAACACATCACCCCATCACCCCATCACCCCATCACCCCATCACCTCATCACTTTTCCCTGTTACCTGAAATTTTATACCAGTATTTAAAATTAAGATACGTAAATTAAGTTCATAATTCTTGATGATTCTGGCTCCTGGTTTGTATGAAGATTAAGATTGAGCAAGGTGTACAAACCTTAAGGAATATCCCGCTGCCATCATTTTTAGGTCTTTGGCAGCAAGACCTGGAGGTGAATCAGGATATATTTTTGTTTGTTTACACAAATAATTATTAAGTCCTGTGAACTTTGGCGATATTCCTTTTCAGCTTTTGTTCTGACACAGGAGATACCATTAATGGTTTTTGGACCAGCTTCGCGCCTGGGCGTAAGCCGATTTGACGAAACCCCACCGGTGGAATGGGTTCCTGGTAGCTCACCAGAAGACCTAGACATCATCATCCAAGCAGTTTATCGCCAGGTTTTGGGTAATGCCTATGTGATGGAAAGTGAAAGGCTTTCTGTCCCTGAATCCCAGTTTAAGCGCGGTGAATTGAGCGTCCGCGATTTCGTGCGGGTGGTGGCAAAATCTGACCTATACCGTTCCCGTTTTTTCACCAGTTGCGCTCGCTATCGGGCAATTGAACTGAATTTCCGCCATTTACTGGGGCGTACACCCTTGGATTTGGAAGAAATGCGGGCACACAGCACCATCCTCGATACCAAAGGATTTGAAGCTGAGATCGACTCCTATCTGGACAGCGACGAATATCAAAACGCCTTTGGGGAAGACTTCGTACCTTACATTCGCGGCTACAAAACTGAAGCTTGTGAAAGTATGGTGCAATTTACCCACCTGTTCCAAATGGTGCGCGGTGCTTCTACCAGCAGCTTGAAGGGTGATTTAGCTGGTAAAAAACCCAAATTAAACAGTTTGGTAATTAATAGTACCCCAACTCCCGTAGTTTCACCTGCTAGTGACGGTGCTACATTCCGTAATCCTCCCCTTGGTTCTAGAACCCGCCATGGTGTAGGTGCTAGTGCGGAAGGTAAGGTATTCCGGATTGAGGTGACTGGTTATAAGTCGAAGGCGGTAAATAGAGTCTCCAAATTCCGCCGCTCTAACCAAGTTTACCTAGTACCTTTTGACAAGCTCTCCGAACAATACCAGCGGATTCACAAGCAAGGTGGTGTAATTGCCAGTATCACCCCCGTGAGCTAGGTAATAACTCACATCTGTCCCGCCGAGATATTTAGGAGATTGACAAATTTAGGAGACTTTAATGGCAAGTCAAGATATATACGAATTATGGCCTACTAGTTCTGTAGAAGATGCACAGAACGTTATTCAGGCAGTTTACCGCCAGGTTTTGGGTAACCCCCATGTGATGGAAAGCGAGCGTTTGGTAACTGCTGAATCCCAATTGTGCGATCGCAGCATCACAGTGCGCGATTTTGTGCGAGCAGTAGGTAAGTCAGACTTTTACCGCAGTCGGTACTTTGAAAAGTGTGCCCCCTACCGCTTCGTAGAATTGAATTTCATGCATTTCCTCGGTCGCGCTCCCCAATCCCAACAGGAGATTTCCGAGCATATCGTCCGCTGTATTGAAGAGGGATATGATGCGGAAATAGATTCCTACATTGACAGTCCTGAATACCAAGCCAGCTTTGGTGAAAACATCGTCCCTTACTACTGCGGAAAAACAACCCAAGTTGGTCAGAAGCAGGTAGCTTACAACCGGATGTTTGCTGTTGACAGAGGTTATGCCCAAGTTAGCAGTGCAGTGAAGGACTCTCAGTTGGTATATGCCGTTGCAACCAACAGCACCACTGGGATTAAACCACCCACATCTGGTAAATGCCCCGGTGCTTATGTGGCTACAGAAAAAACCTTCAAAATTTTGGTTACGGGTTCTAAATTTGACAGTCCCCGTCGTCGTAGCACCACGGAATATATTGTTTCTGGCAGCAATATGACTCCGCAAATCCAGCGAATTAACCGCACATCTGGCAAAATTGTCAGCATCACAGAGGTGGTGTAAACCCATACTCTCTCAAATTGTAGAGATGTAATGGGGGGGTATTGCTTCCTATTATGTCTCTACAAAATTGTGGATTTTCACTTCACGATTTTAGCTCTGTCATCTACCTCAGATGGGAGCGATTCAAAAAGTTTAGTTAACAAACAACAAAATTCACTTGACATAGGAGAAATTCCCATGGCTCTTTGGGTAGCTGATGCTGAAACTGTAGAATTGCGCCCCAATGCTACAGAAGATGATGTACAAGCAGTAATTAGGGCAGTATATAGACAGGTATTGGGTAATGCCCATGTGATGGAAAGCCAGCGTGTAGCTAGTGGAGAGTCCTTACTGCGGAACGGCGATATCACAGTTCGTGGCTTTGTGAGATTGGTGGCTCAATCTGAGCTATATCGCTCCCTGTTCTTTGAAACATCATCTCCCTATCGCTTTATCGAGTTAAATTGCAAACATCTTTTGGGTCGCGCTCCAGTTGATCAAGCGGAGATTTCTGAGCATGTTTTAACCTATAAAGAGCAAGGTTATGCCGCAGAAATTGACTCTTATATCGATAGCGATGAGTATCTGTCTAATTTCGGTGAAAATGTAGTTCCCTATACCCGTGGTAACCGCACCCAAACCGGAATTAAAAATGTTGGCTTTAACCGTACTTTCGCTTTGAATCGCGGATTTGCTGCCAATGACATTGGTAAGCAGGCAAAACTGATTAGTGATGTCGGTAGTAATCTACCCACCAAAATCACTGCTCCTGCTGGTAGTTCTGGTGCTACTGATAGTACTGGCAAACGCTTCCGGATTACTGTGTCAAAAGCCAGCTATGGACCTCGCGTAACTCAAAGTAAGCAAACCTTTGATGTTGGTTACAGCCAGATGTCTCAGAAAATCCAGAACATTCAAAAAACTGGTGGCAAAATCCTCAGTATTACCGAGGCAACTACCTATTAAGTAATATCAGGATTGGTGGATTGGTTTGACTATCGGCAAAAATTGTGGATAGGTAAATCAAATATCTGACCTGAAATTACTACTTAACAATTAGTTTTTAGTAATTAGTTGTTATCTAGAGTGTGAATTTTAGTTAATGACTAATTGCTAGAAACTACAGTATTAACTTGATTAAAATATCCATTTTTTCCTATTCAGAAAAATAGTTGATATGTCAGTATCAACTGTGAATAATTTCTCAAACTTTGTTGTTAACTATTGAGGTTTTGTGATATGGCAGGTATGACAACAACTGGACTTCCTAAGTTTAGTGATTATAGCGATCGCAATGTTGTAATCGAAGTTACAGGATTGTGTCGTCAGGATGTAATGAAGACCAGTAACTACCAGGTAAAAGTACCTTTTAGTCGTATGTCTCAGACGATGCAGACTATTCACCGTATGGGTGGAAAAGTTTCCAGTGTCAGTGTAGACTCTTCATCTAATAGCCAAGGAGAAGAATAAAAAAGAAATCTCCATCAGTGATTCAGCCCATGCTCACTGATAACTAACAACCAGATCATCAAGAGGTATTGTTTATGTCGGGTATGACTACTACTCTTAACTCTACTAATGTGAGTGACCATAACAGTCGCATTGTATTAGTTGAGGTAGCGGGTGTATTTTCATCAAATGTGATGCGGAAAAAACCTTACACAATCAAGGTTCCTGTCAGCCGTCTATCCCAAACTCTACAAAGAATTAGCCGTAGGGGTGGCAAAGTACAAAGTGTCACCATACAGTCTCCTAGCTATGGAGAGGTTAGTTCTGGAGGAGCTTCCCCTGAGTTGGGAGTAGTAGATGTACCCCCCGCCAAACCTGTCTCATCGCCAACTGAAACCGAGTCAGTAGAAAGCACTCTTGAAGTGGCGACTGTGGAACATCAGCAGACAACAACTCCAGAAAATCAACCAATCCCTGTCCCCGAAATTGACAGCGATGAATATGCAGCCAATATCGGTGGAGATGGGGAATCTGTACAATTGATACCTGGTCTGGGGATAAAATTACCCAAAATTATCAAAAGCAAAAAGGATACCAAAAAAACTGCTGGTAAGCGGGAAAAAAAATCTAAACAGAAACGCAAAAATTGATGGATATTACTCAGTTTGTTGAGCAATCATTTGGTCGCTGGCGCTCGCAACGCAGCGCCCATCACCTAGCCTTCGCTCACTTTGAAGCAGTGGAATCTACAATCGATATTGTGGCATTAGCTGCAAATGACCCCAAAGTCATTGAACTTTGTAAATCCTATGATGTAGATCCGCAAACGGCAACCAGCCCCTTTCAAATGAGTTGGCAAGGACACTCTGACTGGGATGATGATCAGGTGATGTCAGGGAGTTGTATTTTAGTCCCAATTCCCGATCGCGATCGCCCCAATCACGGTAAATTATTAAGAGATCAAGGATACGCAGAAACCGTCCCTGCTGCTGGCAACTATCACCTCACAGATGATGGTACATTTGTACTGAAAACTGCATATGATCGCGCCGCAGCAGAAGAAAAAATTTGGTTTGTCAATCCCAATTTACGGTGTCGAGTATCTCTGATTAAAACTAGTAATGGTACTGGTGTTGTCACTGCTTCTTTTTCTTCGGAAATTCGCTCTTTAAGTAATAGCAGTGGCAATTAATCCATCAATTGTTTAAGATAGTAATTATTAGCAAATCACTAGCTTTGGTGTGATTTAATTAGGATTTAAATCATGACAATATCACTCAACAAAAATCAGTTGCAAGCCAGTGATTTGACAACTCTGGCCCATTGGATGGCAGGGGATTTTAGTAACCAGAAACAATCATTTGTGAATCCCCAATTGTATGCTCACATCCACGTTTTTTTCCGCCCTTTACCCTTTGATTTTTTTAATGGCATCGGTTTTTATTCCGAGCAAGTTTATGACTATGATATGTGGACTCCTTACCGCCAAGGAGTGCATAAGTTAGTAGAGCAAGAGAACCAAATCTATATCGAAAACTATAGTCTGAAAGATCCAATACTTTATGCAGGTGCAGCCAGAGAATTAGATATTCTCAAAACAATTACCCACGACAGTATTGAACGGCGTTACCACTGTTCGATGATTTTCCGCCGAGATGGGGAAATGTTTCGCGGAGGGGTGGAACCGGGAAATCGCTGTGTGATTGAAAAACAGGGATGTCCCACATATTTAGTGAGTGATGTGGAAATAACAGAGACAACCTGGGATAGCCTTGATAAAGGAATGCATCCCGAAACCCACAAACAAGTATGGGGTTCCGAGCATGGTCCGTTATGCTTTGAGAAAGTCCAAAGTTTTGCTGATGAACTTCCTGTGTGAACTACATCAAAATTGACGAGCTACCCTGCGACGACGACAGTCGCTTTGGGTAACGCGAGTCCTAACCGGAAAATAAACTGGATACAAGCCCCCAGATTCATCCGTGGAGAAAAACAAACAATTCTGTGATGTTCCAGCCCCTAGCTAGAAAATAGGGAGTTCGGAGTTCGGAGTTCGGAGTTCGGTGTTCGGTGTTCAGGAGTAGGGGCGGGGTTTCCCCGCCCAGAGTGAGGGAATTATTTTCATGCTTGGTTGTGTACCAAAGTTCATGGGGGACTAACTTGAAAATAGTTATTCAGCGCGGAGTAGGGGCGCATTGCGTGCGCCCTTGAGGAGTTACTCACAAAGCATTTTCAGCTCCTTGGTTATGGGATTTGACCGTGGTGACCTAGCTTGAAAAATGGAGTCAATCCAAAATCTAAAATCCAAAATCTAAAATTGGATGATCGTCAATTCAAAATAAAATGAGTGGGAAGCAACCATGTTATTAGCGATGTTGCCGCCAGAAGCTCAAAAAAAGATGCAATGTTGGATTCGCAGTCGCCATTTAATTTGTTCGGGTAATTTTTTTGTCTTTGAAACAGTAGACTATAGTGCTGTGGAGAGATTTTCTGAGTGCATTACCACTTTAGGAGGTGCTTTAATCTCAGTTGATGCAGTGGACAAAATTTGGATGGGCAACCACCGCCAAGTTGTTCTTTATAGAGCTAAGGCAAGTTTACACACACCCTGTCATAAACTTAAACAATACTGGATTAAATATGGCAGTTTTCACACTCGATTTGACCGAGATTCGGGATAGACAATTGCATCACTATAAAAACTAGTTATCAAAAATTAACTTACGCAAGTGCCATAAAGTTTAATGATAATAATGGCAGTTTTTTGTCATTCATAAAAACTATCACCTCAACATATTAAGCTTCAATATTTTTTCAACAAGATTAATAAGGAGATTTTTTAAGTGGTTAGTAGTTTTGTCAACCCAGTAATTAATCCCGAGTCAAAATTGGGTATTAGCTCATTTGACGATCAAGAACCCGTGCGTTTGTGGCAAAATCCCTCGGAAGAAAATTTAGATATTGTGATTCGCGCTATCTATAAACAGGTTTTGGGTAATGTCCATGTAATGGAAAGCGAACGGTTAGTTGTGCCTGAATCCCAACTCAGACAGGGAGACATTACCGTGCGCGAGTTTGTCCGCCACCTTGCTTACTCAGAGCTTTACCGTTCTCGATTTTTTGATAGTTGTCCTCGTAATCGAGCCATTGAGTTAAATTTCAAACATTTACTAGGTCGTGCTCCCGAAAGCTATGAGGAAATTACAACCCATACCCATTTGTTAGATACAGTAGGTTATGAGGCTGAGATTGACTCATACATAGATAGCGATGAGTATATAAATGCCTTTGGAGAAGATATTGTCCCCTATTATCAGGGATATAAAACCCAAACAGGCAAAAAAATGGTTGGCTTTACCCATATTTTCCAACTATTGCGCGGTGCTTGCAGCAGTGATAAAGATAACACCACCAACAATCGTTCTCGCTTAAATCATTCCCTTATGGGGAATCATCCCAGTGAAATTGTTCCTATCAAGGGCGCTCCCTTCCCCTGGCAACGTCCTGCTTATGTAATGGATGCAAATAAGGTAATTTCTAAGGCTCTGGGTATGAAGAGTGAGCCAATGATCAAATCCCAACCCATAACTTTTCAAGTGGATGCTGATGTATCGCCAACTGATGCACAAGCCCAACAGCAGTTCTACCAGGCATACCAGCCATTTAAAAACTCAGAGCCTGTGGAATTATTATCTGGTCGCTCGGAAGAGGAAGTGGAAATAGTCATTCGAGCCGTTTATCGTCAGGTATTGGGTAATGCTTATGTCATGGAAAGTGAGCGGCTGACTGTACCGGAATCTCAACTCAAGCTGGGTGAAATTAGTGTTCGCGAGTTTGTCCGCCAGGTTGCCAAGTCTGAATTATATCGCTCCCGTTTCTTTGAAAACTGCTATTGGTACCGAGCAATGGAGCTAAACTTTAAGCACCTACTTGGTCGCGCCCCTGATAATTTTGCTGAAATGCGTTACTACAGCAGTGTTCTAGATGAAGGCGGATTTGAGGCTAATATTGATGCTTACATAGACAGCGACGAGTATCAAAATGCCTTTGGGGAGAACATAGTCCCCTATTACCGGGGTTACAAAACCCAGAATGGTCAAAGTTTGTTGGGCTTTACCAATATGTTCCAATTATTGCGGAGTGCTTCCAGTAGTGATAAAGACCTCACAGGAAGTAACGCCCCTCGAACTGCTAGAGCAGTGATTCTGAATAAACCATATGGTAAAGACCAAGTCACAGATGTTAGTGACATACTGGCTAAGGTATTTGCACCGAAACCCCAATTGGCAACCGCAGCAGTTGATACTCTTGCTTTAGCTCGCAAACAAGCTGAATCAGCCTTACAACAACAAATTCAAGAGCAGGAAGGGGTGATTGCCACATTACAGCAACAACTCGCAGATTTAAAACCATTTGCTAGTATTGCTACCACTAAATTCAGCCAGTGGGAATCTGACGGTGGTTCATCTGCAACCATGGCTCCAACTAATGGTGGAGGGACAGATACCTACACAACTTTACAACGGCAAGTAGAAGAACAAGAAAAAGCGATCGCTTATTTACGTCAACAAATTGCTGATGCGCGTCCCTTAGCAACTATTGGTGAATACAAGCTGAACAAGTGGCGCAGTCGCAGTTTTTAGGGAAGATAAAATTTCACAGCAAATCCGAAAATCCTTATCAAGGCAGGGAGTTTATTTAGTGTAGGGTGGGCAGTGCCCACCTTACTCTTTAACTAGTAGTTTGGAAGATTGTGCGAAAAAATATAAGGGATTTTGTAACATATACAAACCAAAAATAAGTTCTGAGGGGATGATAGGCGATATTCCCTTGTGTGAACTGACAAGTCAGCGCAAGTGACTCTACTCCTGGATTACCTTAATATAACAATGAAGATGGGGAAGACTGACGATGCACTTAACATCATTGACAAGAGGACTCCTACTGACCCTGAGTTGGAGGCAATGGTAGCAGAAGCTAACATTAATGCAGAAGTGGCGCAATTGATTTACGAAGCCAGAACAAAAGCAGGGTTAACCCAAAAACAGCTTGCAGAACTTGTGGGTACAAAGCAGCCCGTGATTGCACGGCTGGAAGACGCTGATTATGAGGGACATTCCCTTTCTATGTTGCAAAAAATTGCCCACGCTCTCAATCAGCGACTAGTGATTCACTTAACTCCGTAGATCCCAAAGAGCGCACAAAAAACCCGAAATGGCATGATGAACCCTAAAACAGAAAAAACCGAGGAGCAGTCACTGGATGTATTGCACGAAATGCTAAGTAAGGTACAAACAGATGATGGTACCGAAGCAGGAACAATCGAGCTAATTAAGGAAAGAATTAGGGAATTACTTCCAACTGTGGATACAGTCAGGGCACTCCCACATAAAAAGACCCCAAGTGGCAGAACACAGGTTTTGCATATGAATTATACCCGGGGTCAGGCAGATAAACCAGTTGAGACAGAAATGGAACACTTACGGTTCTTTGCCAGAACGGTTAAGGAACTAGGGTTGCGATTGGAAATCTTGACCGATGGCAAAAGTCGAGCAGATATTGAGCAGGAACTGGCAAAAAACGAATATGAGGCACTTGAGTACGCCATAACAGAAAGCCATAAACCCGTGTCGAAGTGGGCAGAGGATAGCGTGGAATACCTGGAAAATGGACAGGTGGCTGTGCTGAACCAATTCGATCACCAACTGCTTGCATGGGCAATGACAGAAGGGAGGAGGCATCGATGGCAAGGGAAGATAGGTGAAGAGAACTTAGAAGAAGCGCTACGAGAAGATCACTTGTGGATTCTCTTGGGAATAAGAGTGAATGCAGTCGAGACGGTGGTGGAACGGCAGCGTGCGGCGCAAGCAAAGGGACAAGACGTAGGTCATATCAGAGCATACATAGAAGGCGGGAATATGATCGCGGGAGAGGATGCCACAGGCAAACCAGTGATTATGATCGGCAAAGATGCGATCGCTGCCACAGCCCATATTTACCAACTCAATGACCATGATGTGAGGAGACTCATATGCGAGGATTTTGGTCTGGAAAGCATCGAGCAGGTTATCTGTGTGGAGCAACCAGGACAATTCCATTTGGACATGGGTATGCTGTTTATTGGCAATGGTGTCGTGATAGTGAATGACAGCAGCGAAGCACTTCAAGATGCGATCGAGATGGCAGAAATGGTTCCTTGCCTGACAACGGAGAAAATGGCGGCGAAGCTGAAGTTGCAATATGAACTAGAGTCAGAAGCTACCAAAGACCTAGAAGCAGCAGGTATAGAGGTGAAACGGGAGAAACTAGAAAACGATGTGCTTTACAACTTCTTCAACGGCGAGTTCGTAGAAGGAAAAGATGGATTTAATTACTACATAACCAACGGAGGACCACAAGAGCAGCAGGAAAGGTTCGAGGCTTTGATGGTAAGAGAATGGAAGGTCGTAAAAAAAGTGATTTTCAGTCCTCAAGATGCAGCACAAAAGAGCCTCCAAGAGCGAGGAGGAGTAGGATGCCGCATCAAGGGGTCGCGGAGGTACTTTGTTGCATGATTCAAACTAATTTTCAAGCAATGAGTCCAGGGGAATTTAGAATTTAGAATTTAGAATTTAGAATTTAGAATTCTTACCCCATCGATGTAGGCGTAGCCTTCGGTGTAGGGTATCAAAGGAATTGAGATTAGGAAAATTTTTTTATCCACGGATAAATCCGAGGGCTTTTGAATTAAGTAATAAGTAATAAGTAATAAGTAATAAGTAATAAGTAATAAGTAATATCAAATCCGATAGCATCTGAATGATAAAAAACCGCAAAGACGCAAAGGACGCAAAGGAAGAGGAAGAGAGAGAGTAACTGAAATAATTCCG
>JASJCJ010000113.1 GCA_030066045.1 Calothrix sp. MO_167.B12 | reverse complement strand
AAGTAGGAAGTATCATAAATCCTCAGAGCAGATGTCCAATAAAAGGCTACCCACTAACCAGATAGCCAGTAAGGGTGAAAAGTTAGATGGCAATGCCTGAATCTCAGCGTCTTCAGACCTGAGAGTGGCTCAAGCGACAAATGTTTTCCTTGATTTAGCTGCAAGTCGTGAAACACAAGAGTCAACTATGGAGAAATTAGCATACTGGCTGCAAAGTAACAGTGAAACTATCTCCGAATAAGATGATATCAGCGATCGCTCTCCCCAACCTTGCAAATATCAAAACAGCGATCGCTTCCACCAGGGCTACAGATACATCTAAGCTTTGGAGCATTGCTCCTCCCGTTCATTCGGCGGCAATAACTATGCCCTGACACTCTCCGAACCCCACTCTGGCATAGTTTTCTTGCTCACAGTATCCGCGAATGATGACTTCGTCTGTGTCAGCTAGGAAAGTTCGCATCTCATCCGTTGGCAGTTTGATAGGCTGGGAACCACGCCGAGTGATTTCCAGCAGAGATCCTTGGGAACCTGACTCTGCACCAGAAACTGTTCCACTAGCTAGCAAATCTCCAGGGCGGAGATTACAGCCATTACTGGTGTGGTGGGTAATCATCTGAGCCATTGTCCAGTACATTTGTCTGAAAGCAGCATGGCTGATGGAAAATGGTTCTATTCCCTGTTCACGCATCTGTGCCGAATTCAGTAGCACTTCCACCTTCAGGTCTATTCCACCCAGTCTGGTATTAATTGAATCAGAGAGATAAGGTAAGGGTAAGGGATCTCCCTGAGAACGAGAAAAAGCCGGACAGCGGAAAGGTGCAAGAGCTTCCAGAGTCACTACCCAAGGAGAAATTGTGGTGGCGAAGCTCTTGCCTAGGAAGGGACCCAGGGGCTGGTACTCCCAAGCTTGGATATCCCGTGCTGACCAGTCGTTCACTAGGCAGAGTCCAAATACGTGTGACTCGGCGGTATCAATAGAGATGGGCTGTCCCAATTCATTGCCAGCACCAATCAGGAAGCCCACCTCCACCTCATAGTCTAGAAGCACAGAAGGTCCGAAACGAGGGACACTATCTTCAGGAGGTTTTCGCTGACCCTGGGGACGCTTGATAGGGGTACCACTGGGGACAATGGAGGAAGCGCGTCCGTGGTATCCAACGGGAACATATTTGTAGTTAGGGAGCAAGGGATTGTCGGGACGAAATAGCTTGCCAACGTTGGTGGCGTGAAAAATAGAAGCGTAGAAGTCCGTGTAATCACCAATATTAGCAGGTAATAAAAGTTCAACTTCCACCATTGGCAGCAGCAATTTTGTCTCTGACAGGGGCTTTTGCCCATTCCATCGCAGCAATTCGCTCAGACAAGTACGCAACGCCGACGAAGCCCAATTTCCTAGAGCCATCAAGGGATTTAAGTTAGAAGCCGTGCAGGCTGCTTGCAACTGTTCAGGGAGTTCCTGGAGTAGTCCTGACTGGTAACATGAGGTCAAATCTAGGATTTGGTCACCAATTGCTACCCCAATTCGTGAGCTTTGGGCACTATTGCGATGTCGAAACACACCAAAAGGTAAGTTCTGAATGGGGAAATCAGTATCTTTTTGATTGGCAGATTCTACCCAACTGCGTAAACTCGGATCGTGGGTTTGATCGATGGAACGGCTCATAAGCGAGTATCAACTCCAGTGGTAAGGGTTTCAACAAAATACCCCACCTCTTACCCCTTTACCACTGTCAGGAGGGGGAAAGATGATTTTAGTTGCCAGGACTTATGCAACTGGCACATTGCGAACTGACAAGTCAGCGCAAGCGATCGCTAATTAATAGTATTTTTGTACCATTAATTATCCAAACCTTAACGAAGTTAAATATTCTGTTCCTCTGACCATTTTTTCAGCTCTTCTAAAAACAAGAGTGCGGTTCTGCCAAAATCAGTGATCTCATAGGTGACGGCAAAAGGTCTTGTACTAATTACCCTACGTTTTACCAAACCTGTATCTTCCATCTCTCTGAGCCGTTGAGTTAGCATCTTTTTACTAGCTCCGCCAAGCTGACGAGCTAAATCGTTAAAACGCACAGGTTCATCCTTGAGGTGCCAAAGAATTGAGCCTTTCCATTTAC
Organism: Calothrix sp. MO_167.B12; assembly: GCA_030066045.1. Lineage (GTDB taxonomy): Bacteria > Cyanobacteriota > Cyanobacteriia > Cyanobacteriales > Nostocaceae > Calothrix_A. The sequence goes on along the minus strand of JASJCJ010000113.1, from coordinate 21,800 downwards.
CCCCTAAAATCCTCATCCCACGCTCAATGGGACATGGGTTAAGGCAGGGTTCAATCATCTCCTTGCGACCTTTATCCTTTGCTTTTATTTCGGTTGTAGACATTATTATATACCTGGTTACTAAAAGTAAACTGGTTGACTTTTGTTTGCTAGATTAACACAATAAGCTTATAGCTTCTAACTCTTACTTAATTGCGAGGAAAAGGGTGAAAAACATTTTCTTAATTAATGCCCATGAGGTGTACCCGTTCTCAGAAGGCAAGCTAAACCAGTCTTTAATCCAAAAAGCTCAAGACATCCTGGGAAATAAAGGATATTCTCTTCGCAAAACGGCAATGACAGATTCTTATACTGTTAGAGAAGAATTAGAAAAGCATCAGTGGGCTGACGCAATCATCCTTCAGTCTCCAGTCAATTGGATGGGTGTACCTTGGAGTTTTAAAAAGTATATGGACCAAGTTTATACCGCAGGTATGACAGGTGAATTATGTAACGGTGATGGGCGTAGTCGTAAAGATGCTTTTAAGCAATATGGCTCTGGTGGAACACTGAAGGGCAAAAAATATATGTTTTCACTGACTTTTAATGCACCCAAAGAAGCGTTCGACGATCCTCATCAGTTTCTGTTCGCTGGTAAGAGTGTTGATGATTTATTCTTTCCTATGCACATGAATTTCCGCTTTTTTGGGATGGAAGCTTTAGAAACATTTGCTTGTTTTGATGTTCTCAAAAATCCCAATATAGAGAATGATTTTGAGAGATTTGCAGCGCATTTAGATCATCTATTTTAGATAATAGGAAAACATGATGGCAAAACAACCTGACATTCATCTTTATACTGCATCCACAATGAACGGATGGAAACCTCTGATATTTCTGGAAGAAGCCGAGGTAGAGTATGAAATGACCCACATCAATTTTTCTGAAAAGGAACAGAAGTCTGATTGGTATTTGAGGCTCAACCCAAATGGACGCATTCCAACTATCATAGATCGAGGCAATGATGATTTCGTAGTTTTTGAGTCGGGTGCTATTCTTTGGTATCTGGCTGAAAAATACGGCAAATTCATTCCCAAAAGTGAAAAAGTTCGTTCCCAAGCACTTCAATGGCTAATGTTTCAGATGAGTGGCATAGGTCCGATGATGGGACAGGCTATGTACTTTCAAAGGATTGCTGAACCTCAAGGACATCGTGATGAGTTTGCCATTAAGCGATATGTGGAAGAGTCACGAAGATTACTTGAAGTGCTGGATAAACAGCTTGAGGGTAAAAGCTACTTGCTCGGAGATGAATTTACGATTGTAGATATTGCTACTTATCCTTGGACACGAGCTTATTACTGGGCAAAAGTATCGGTAGAGGGTCTGAACAACCTTCAAGCATGGTTTGACCGTATTGATGCCAGACCTGCAACTCAACGTGCGCTTGAGCTTCCCCAACCTTTTCCTGCATTTTTTGGTAAAGGGGATGTGACTACTGCCGAAGCTGCTAATTCCGAACGTTTTAAAGGCGATATCAAATAAGGCGGCACAGTCCCGCCACCTCGGGTGAGCGAAAAAAAGTGTGGGGAGTGTGGGGAGTGTGGGAGGTGTGGGGAGTGATTTTTTGGATATTTAGCTAGAAATCCCACTCAAAATTTCGTTCACCCCGCCACCTCTGATAATCTAATACTGTTTCACTTTATTCGTGATACAGATTATGAGCTTGGGTGCAAGCCGCAGTGCCCCTAAATATGTATCAATACTTTCGCGAATTGGTATAAGCTCTAGATTGGCATTTAGCTTAACAGTTTCAGTTCCTTGAGTGATTCTATGGGTTCTTGAAACGAGCAGGAACCAAAGGAACGAAAGAAACTTTGTCGAGCCTTTTGTAGCTCCCAAATATCCAGTTGGTAATCTTTCCAGGTAATGCTATCTGCTGAAAATTGTAAACCGTCGATCGCAGACTCCTGGAGAACTGCTAGGGCTTCTGGTACAGTTACCTTCTGCCAATACAGCAGCACCGCCAAGACTGCTACATTCAGAAAGCCATGCATCGCCGCTTTAGGGCTGTCTGGCTCATATGTTAAGGGATACTTTCCTGGTAGGGGATGATGCAGTCCGGCGGTTGCTTTAAAGGGAACTTGAGCTTGGGCACAAGCAAAGATAAACTGATAAAGCTGAGAAATACTGGGAAAAGCATCAGCACTCAAGCCACCAGTGCGAATTTTAGCCGATGTACCAGGGCGTTGCAGCACAGTTAAGTATGTCTGCAAGTCTCCACTGTAAGGGACTTCAAAAAATGCCTCAACCTTAGGAGGAAGATAAGGAAGTATTCGATCAATTTCTCTAGGGGAAAGGGGCGGAAATTCTAGGGAAGCGATCGCTATTTTCTGGCTGTCATGCAAAGATTGGATTTGGGCGATCGCTAACTCCACTTCTTGAGAGATAATTACACTCAGCCGCCATTGTCTAGTTTTACTTCCTTCTAAGGGTAACTTTAAAAGCTGTTGTTCAAACTCGTTCAACCGAGACGCTGGTAGTACAAAGTTACCTAACATCCAGTGGTGGGAGGCCGTTTGATAGCGAGCATAATTAGCAACTGCTTCTCCCATAGTAAGTTTTGCCGGGGGAAAAAGTCCGGCGTAGTCAACAATTGATGAGAAAAGGGTTTTTACCGATGCCAGCATTGGAGATTATCTCCTAACTAACTTAATCCTAACTCAGAATTAAACCTCATCCATGTTGAAACCTGGAGGTTCTAATTATTCAGATATGTCATTGCGGGTGAGCAAAAAAGATTGTGGTCAAAGGGTTTCTCTATCTGGTGACATACATACTTGCAGTTGAAAGGCTTGGCAATTCTGTCTAATGGTGTACTTAATTTGAGTGGGAACCACTATATTACTTATTAATTATTACTTATTACGTATTACTTCAGGACTACGGCTCTCAAGTTAAATGAAGTTTAAGCAAAGTGTATTATGTATGCCAAATCAAGTTTATTCGTTAATGTTCTATACTAAAAATAGGTTCAAAATTAATTTAACGCAAAAGCATATTAGACACGTACTGAAAAGCAGAAAGCACAGGGTAGAAGCAAAAATACGAAGAAGTCTGCAATATTTTTGTGAGAACTAATTAGACAGGCTTGATATCACTCTTTTAGTTTTTCCCTCCTACTGGTTACTGTATTTTTTGAAAAGGAGGAATTACCATGAACAATTTTTTTCCCATTCAACGATTCGACCATCTAGAATTCTATGTAGGTAACGCCAGACAAGCAGCACTCTTTTACTCCCAAGCTTTCGGATTTACCAACACAGCCTATCGAGGTTTAGAAACAGGTGAGCGCAAAACGGCTGACTATGTGATGGAGCAAGGAGAAATTCGTTTTGTGTTCAGTAGTGGCTTGAGTCCAAATCATCCCATCTGCAAAAGCGCGCTCCAGCACGGCGATGGCATAGCTGTGATTGCCCTGGAAGTCCCCAATGCTGTCAGTGCCTATCGGCAGTCTATCGCGCGGGGTGCAGTGGGAGCAATTCCTCCCACTGAAGAACAAGACGAATATGGAATAATTCGTTATGCAGCTATTCACATCTATGGCGATATTTTGCTTAAGTTCGTTGAGCGCAGTAATTACACTGGAGTTTTTGCACCTGGTTTCCAGCCTCGATACTCGGCTCAAAGGAACAGAGTGGGTCTGACAAACATTGATCATGTAGTTGCTAACGTCGAATTGGGTGCTATGGAGCGATGGGCTAAGTTCTTTGCCGATACTATGGGTTTTGAGTTATTAGTACATTTTGATGATAAAACTATTTCTACAGAGTACTCCGCCTTAATGTCCAAGGTGATGCAGGACAGCACGGGCAAAATTAAATTGCCGATCAATGAGCCAGCCCAAGGCAAACGGAAGTCCCAGATACAAGAATACTTAGAATATAATCACGGTCCTGGAATTCAACACATTGCCTGTGCAACCAGCAATATTATTGAGACGGTTTCCCAACTCAGGGCATCAGGGGTTGAGTTTCTCAACATTCCCCCAACCTACTACGAGAACTTAGAGAAGCGGGTGGGAAAAATCGAGGAGCCAATCGATCAACTGGCAGAACTAGGAATCCTGGTGGATCGCGATCGCAATGGTTATTTGTTACAAATTTTCACTCAGCCTGTAGAGGATCGACCAACATTGTTCTTTGAGGTAATTGAGCGCCATGGCTGTCAAGGCTTTGGTGAAGGAAATTTCAAAGCTTTGTTTGAAGCGATTGAGCGGGAGCAAGCGCGGCGAGGAAATCTTTAGGGCGAACCCCCCACAAGGGGGAAGTAATAAGTAATAAGTAATAAGTAATAAGTAATAAGTAATGGGAGTATCCCAAATGTTGAAAAATATATTTTTCATTCAATTTTGGATTTTGGATTTTGGATTGACCAAAAAATAGACTGGATACAAGCCGTGTGGATACCCCTATGGGGAAGCAAGCTACATCCGTGGAGATAAAAATGTTTTCCTAATCTCATTAGCCCTTCGATTCATTGATGGGGTAATAATTCTAAATTCTTCATTCTAAATTCTAAATTCTCCTTGAACCCAGAGCAGCAGGGTAAAACCATGACCTACTACTACAAACTGGGAAATATTCCCCATAAGCGTCATACCCAATTTCACCAACCCGATGGTTCTTTATACCACGAAGAACTGATGGGAACTCGTGGTTTCTCGGGTATTCAATCCCTGCTCTACCACCTACATCCACCCACTCAGACGAGGAAGATTTTGCTGGAGAACAAAGTAGACATCTCCTATGAAGAACCAGGTCCTCTGCGTCACCGCCATCTACGCACGGCAACCCTAGCTGTAGCAGGGGATGCCATTGCCACTCGGGTTCCTTTAATAGCCAACGCAGATGTTTGCATTTCCGTAGCTTTACCTACCGTACCCATGCAGTACTGGTATCGTTTTGCCCATGGCGATGAAGTAATTTTCATCCACGAAGGCAGCGGTTTACTGGAGAGTCAGTATGGAATAATCCGCTACAAGTGGGGAGATTATTTGGTGATTCCCACTGGAGTTGTTTGGCGCATTCTACCCGATGAGGGAGTAGAACAGCGAATGCTGGTGGTGGAAGCGTCCGGGCACATTGAGCCGCCCAAACGCTATCTCAATCAGTACGGTCAATTCCTCGAACACGCACCCTACTGCGAGCGGGACATTCGTCCACCATCATCGCTGATTACCCATGATGAAGAGGGAGAGTTTGAGGTGCGAGTCAAAGCCCGTGGTGGAATTAGTCGCTACTTATACAACCATCATCCCTTAGATGTGGTTGGTTGGGACGGACATCTTTGGCCATTTGCGTTTAATATCGAGGATTTTGAGCCGATTACAGGTAGAGTGCACCAGCCACCGCCCGTACATCAAACTTTTGATGGTCCTGGGTTTGTGTTGTGTTCGTTCGTACCGCGAATGTTTGATTATCACCCCCAGGCGATTCCAGCTCCATATAACCATTCCAACGTCGATTCCGATGAGGTCATCTACTACGTTGAGGGGAAATTTATGTCCCGCAAAGGGATTGAGCAAGGGTCGATTACCCTACATCCCGGTGGTATCCCTCATGGCCCCCACCCTGGAATGTACGAAGGGTCAATTGGTAAACAACGAACGGAGGAAATCGCTGTGATGATTGATACTTTTAGACCGTTGAGACTGACGACGAATGCTATTGCTTTGGAGGATAAAAACTATGCTTATAGTTGGCTTGGATAATACTATAAAGCTTTTTCTTCCCATCTCATTTTCAAATTAATAATTTACGTGTAATAGCTTATGCTTTTAGTATAAAAATAGTTATTTACTAGTCCTCATTTCCTATTTTCAAGGACAGTCCTCCACGAATGCAATAGTTTTTTGGAGGTAAACCATTCCCCTAACGGAATAGTTATTTAGGGAGTAAAACCATTCCCCTAACGGAATAGTTATTTAGGGAGTAAAACCATTCCCCTAACGGAATAGTTATTTAGGGAGTAAAACCATTCCCCTAACGGAATAGTTATTTAGGGAGTAAAACCATTCCCATAACGGAATAGTTATTTAGAGAGGTAAAACCATTCCCCTAACGGAATAGTTTTTTGGAGGTAAAACCATTCCCCTAACGGAATAGTTATTTAAGGAGGTAAAACGGCTCCCACACCTAAGCTGTCAACCGTCAACTGTCAACTGTCAACCGTCAACCATTTTCAAGCTAGGAGTAATACCATGATTGCTCAAGTCCCAACAAACCCAACTCATCTCAGCATTTCCTCGCGGATTGAAGAACGTTCGCGCCAGGGTGAACTAACCCAAAAGCAGGTGAACGACTTTCAAGAGTTTCTCAAGTCAGTCGATCGCAAATTATTGCACCATCCCATTATCACCAACAATGCCTATACCAAGTGGTTTGAAAACGGCACAGCTACCGATGTAGAGTTACAGCACTTTATTAAGCAATTCTCAGTTTTCTCTAACCAGTTCCTGGTTGCAGCTTTGTTGAAAGTGATCAATTCCCCTACTCTCCAGCAGTCGCGGGCTAGCCGGGAGATATTGCTCAACGAACTGGGAGTAATTTACCGCCACCCCGAACAATCAATCCCGAACCCCATTGCTCTGACGGAGGAGGACAAGGACAGAGAAGGAGACCCGGAATTAGTCAACACTGAAGGTACAGTAGACGGTGGCATTTGCCGTTTCCGAGCGGCTCATTTTGAATGGCTGCTGGGGGTAGCTCAGGGATTGGAGCTGAATTTTGCAGATATTGGCAAGCGTAAACACGGTAGACCTACAACCTTACACTTCTGTGACGAACTGATTCGTCTTTACGGCAGTGACGATCCGCAGATTGCCCAGGGTGCTAGCTTTGCCGTCGAACACTGGGCGGCGGCTGGCTTTTGGCAGGAATTGTCAGATGGTTTGACCCATATTAAACAGGCGCGTCATCCGCAGTTGCGTTTGGCATTCTTCACCTGGCATAACCGCGTCGAAGCACAGCACGCTGGGCACACTCTGGAGGAATTAGAAGAGGTTTATTTCAATCCCAAATTTGACAGAGATAAGTTCTTCCAAGGAGGACGGGAGATTCTAGAAGCGATCGCTGTTTTCTGGAATGGTTTAAATAGCGATCGCCTCAACTGCGTCTACAGGTGACTTTGTTCCGCCACATGAGTTATGAGGGGTAGAACAATTGTAGTGGGAGCGTCTCGCTCCCTATTGACAAGCAGGGAGCTTTCCGGCTCTCACTCCTTTAACCCCGCAAAATTAATGTGGTGAAGTACTAATGGTCTATCGCATTAATTTTGATAGTTTATTGTAGTGCGAGCCGGACAGCCCGCTTGCTGATTACAGCAGGGAGCGAGACGCTCCCACTAAATTTTTTACCTTTCAGAATTAATGGGACAAAGCACTAATACTAGAACGATGAAAACAATCTTAGTAACTGGTTCTAGAGGTCAGATTGGAAGCGACTTGGTTGTAGCCTTGCGAAAGCGATATGGAGCTACCCAGGTAATTGCTAGTGATCGTCAAGCAATGCCATACACAGGGGCTAAATTGTTTGCCTATGAAATCTTGGATGTCAGGGATAGCCAGGGTCTCCAAGACCTGATCGAGCGATATGATATCGGTACGATCTACCACCTGGCAGGAATTCTATCTGCGAAGGGCGAAGGTAATCCCCAACTATGCTGGGATGTTAATGTCAATGGTCTTTTTAATGTACTTGAGGCAGCTAAATTCTATCAACTGCAAGTTTTCTGGCCTAGTTCTATTGCTGTATTTGGCTCTGATACGCCCAAATTCAACACTCCTCAGACAACTATTAAAGATCCCTCCACCATGTATGGCATTACCAAGTTGACGGGAGAATTGTTCTGCAATTACTATGCCCATCGATTCGGCGTTGATGTACGTAGCCTGCGTTTGCCAGGGATTATTAGTTATAGTACTCCTCCGGGAGGTGGTACAACGGATTTCGCGGTGGAGATTTTTTATCAAGCTATTAAAGATGGTAGTTACACCTGCTTTGTTCGCCCAGAGACTCGCCTACCAATGATGTATATGTCCGATGCTATCAAGGCTATCTTGGAGTTGATGCAAGCAGAACCAGCAGCAATTACAGTCCGTTCCAGCTACAATATCGCCGCTGTTAGTTTCTCGGCAGCAGAACTGGTGGCGGAAATTCAAAAGCACCTCCCTGAATTTACTTGCCGCTATCAGCCCGATTTCCGGCAGGCGATCGCTGATTCTTGGCCATCTGTGATTGATGATTCCCAAGCAAGAGCAGATTGGGGTTGGCGGCATAGTTATGATTTACCTGCTATTGTTGCCGATATGCTCGAACATCTCTCACCCCAGGTAGGAAGGGACACAGAAGTCCTAGCTAAAAAATAGGGAGTGAGGGAGTGAGGGAGTGAGGGAGTGAAGGAGTGAAGGAGTGAAGGAGTGAAGGAGGGAAGGAGGGAAGGAGTGAAGGAGTAGGGGCGGGGTTTCCCCGCCCAGAGTCAGGGAATTGTTTTCATCCTTGGTTGTGTACCAAAGTTCATGAGGGACTAACTTGAAAATAGGGAGTTCGGAGTTCGGAGTTCGGAGTTCGGAGTTCTGAGTAGGGGCGGGGTTTCCCCGCCCAAAGTGAAGGGATTATTCTCATCCTTGGTTGTGTACCAAAGTTCATGAGGGACTAACTTGAAAATAGTTAATCAGCGCGGAGTTTGTAGGGGCGCATTGCGTGCGCCCTTGAGGAGTTAGTCACAAAGCATTGTAAAGGTAATTTTAGAACAGGAAGAGAGTATTTTCTCCATCGGTAAATCCAAAATCCAAAATTGTTTGATCTACTTAGTTAATATCTGGAGAAACGATTATGTTTGCTACAACAACTGATGTTTTTCAATCCACTCTCGATGATATCCGTGAATCTGGTCTTTATAAGGAAGAACGTATTCTGACTTCACCGCAAGATAGCGCGATCGCTGTTCAAGGAGGCCGAGAAGTTCTGAATTTTTGTGCTAATAATTACCTGGGTCTAGCTAATCATCCGGAAGTGATTGCTGCTGCTCAAGTAGGTCTAGCTAAGTATGGTTTTGGTTTATCATCAGTACGTTTTATCTGTGGCACCCAAACCATTCACAAGGAATTGGAAGGGAAAATTTCGGCGTTTCTGGGAACGGAGGACACTATTTTATACAGTTCCTGTTTTGATGCTAATGGTGGACTATTTGAGACATTATTAGATGGTGACTGCGCGGTGTTGAGTGATGCCCTCAACCATGCCAGTATTATTGATGGGGTTCGTCTGTGTAAAGCCAAGCGGTATCGTTTTGCCCACAGCAATATGGAGGAGCTAGAACAGGCACTGCAAGAGGCAGATTCTGCCAAAATTCGCCTGATTGCTACCGATGGGGTCTTTAGTATGGACGGCGACATTGCCAAGCTGAAAGAAATCTGCGACCTTGCCGATAAGTACAATGCCCTGGTAATGGTGGATGACAGTCACGGTACTGGTGTTTTGGGTTCAACGGGGCGCGGCTCAATGGAGCATTGCGGAGTGATGGGACGTATAGATATTATCACTAGTACCCTGGGAAAAGCTCTAGGGGGAGCTACCGGCGGTTTTACTAGCGGACGTAAGGAAATTATTGAATTGTTAAGGCAGCGATCGCGTCCCTATTTGTTTTCCAACTCCGTCGCCCCAGTGGTTGTTTATACTAGCCTCAAGGTTTTAGACCTGTTGAGCCAAACCACGGAATTGCGGGAACGTTTGATGGAGAATACGCGCTATTTCCGGGAACAAATGACTGCTTGTGGTTTCCAGATTCAACCAGGCATTCACCCGATTGTACCGATTATGCTTTATGATGCCAAACTAGCTCAGGAGATGGCAGAGAAGTTGCTGGATGAAGGTATTTATGTGATTGGCTTTAGCTATCCTGTGGTTCCCCAAGGACAAGCTCGAATTCGCGTCCAGATTTCTGCTGCCCATACCCGCGCCCACCTTGACCTATGTATTCAGGCTTTTGCCCGGGTTGGGAAACAATATGGAGCCATCTAAAGATGAAACTTGCAACTTTCCAATCACCCAGCTTGGAGGACATCCGCCAAGCATCCCAGATAATCCGAGGTCAAGCATCGGATACTCCCTGCCGTTATTCGCGACAACTATCAGAAATTGCAGGGGCAAACGTAATCCTTAAGTTTGAAAATTTGCAATTTACTGGCTCTTTCAAAGAACGTGGGGCTTTAGTCAAACTGCTTTCTTTAACCACCGCCCAAAGAAAGCAGGGTATTATTGCCATGTCGGCGGGGAACCACGCCCAGGCAGTTGCTTATCAGGCTCAATGTTTAAGCATTTCCACGGTGATTATCATGCCCTATTTTACACCCAATGTGAAGGTAGAGCGGACACGGGGCTTTGGGGCAGAGGTGGTCTTTCATGGGGAGACTTTAGATGATGCAATTATCTTGGGCAAGCAAATGGCTCAGGAACGAAATTTACACATTGTCCATCCCTATGATGACGAGCAAATTATTGCTGGACAGGGAACCATCGCCTTAGAGATACTGGGGATGCATCCTGATTTAGAGGTTCTGTTAGTACCCGTGGGGGGTGGTGGTTTAATTGCGGGTAATGCGATCGCAGCTAAGGCTATTCAGCCCCAGATTCAAGTTGTGGGGGTGCAAACAACACGCTTCCCTTCCATGTTACAAGCCCTCAGAGGTGAGCCGATTGTCTGCGGTAGATCAACTATGGCGGAAGGGATTGCAGTCAAGACACCGGGGAAACTAACACTACCCATTATCCAAGAACTGGTGGATGAAATCCTCTTGGTAGAGGAAGACGAGATTGAGGCAGCCGTGGAGCTTCTGTTGGAGGTGGAGAAAACCGTTGTAGAGGGAGCAGGTGCGGTGGGGCTGGCTGCACTGATAAAATATAGCGATCGCTTTATTGGACGTAAGGTAGGAATAATCCTCAGTGGGGGCAATATTGACCTACCAATTCTCTCAACCATCGTCCAACGGAGTATGGTTCGTTGCGGTCGCTTGGTTCGCCTAGAAGTTGAGATTCGGGATGTACCCGGAGTTTTGGCAGATATTGCCCGGTGCATTGGTGATACTGGTGCCAACATCGTCGAGGTTCACCATCAACGAGCATTTACCAGCTTGCCATTGCAATCGGCAGACATCGAATTTGTACTGATGACCCGAGGGTTAGAACACCTAAGGCAAATTACGGATGCATTGCAAAACAAAGGATACAATCATCACTGGCGAGCGATCGCACAATAAGTTACGATAACCTGAGTTCGGGTTCAGCCAAAAGCTAAAAAGCTTATTATGTAATGATTTAGCCAAACGATAAGTGCTTAAGCGATTAAATTGGCATCATTTTGTCAATCAGGTTCATAAATGAGACTAATCTCAACAACATGGCTTATTACGAATTAAAACAGGGTTTGGTGAGCGAACAACGAGACATCAGGTGTGTTGAGGATTTCTGATCCCGAATTCAGGTTACGATATGTTTTGTATAGAACCTATTTGGGATCTATTTAACTCAGTCGCCAATCTTTTAAGCATCAGTCGGAGAAAGCAGAGATTAACCTTAGTAGTAGAATTATCAAGAGTTATTTCAAAGTTCTTGACCAGACTTTTACATCTTTCCATCCAAGAATTGGTTCTTTCTATGACCAAAAAATAAAAGGATACAAGCCCCCGGATTTATCCGTGGAAAGGAAAAAAGTGTTTTCCTTATTTCAAGCCCCTCGATTTATCGATGGGGTAACTGATAACTGATAACTGATAACTGATAACTGATAACTGATAACTGAAATGACCCACCTTGCTTTGAGGAATAAAGCCTGTTTTACCTTCTTTTTCTTTTTGAAGTTTGGACGGTTTGGGGGATAGCTTAAATCTAATTTTGGTCATGGATATCTCCATAATTTAATAAAATCAGAAAATATGGTATGACCAAACGTATAATTATTTAAAAAAGGGGTAATGTTGCAAATTTATACTTTACCCAGTTTGACAAAAGCGTCCGAGGAAAGCAATCGCATTCCCGATGGATGTAAAGAAACATTTCTGTTTTTTAAAAGAGAGATAATTATTAATCAACTAATTAATTTAAAGGAGAACTTACAATGTGTACTGGGATTCGCTTGATCGCTCAAGATGGAACCGTCGTTCATGCTAGAACGATGGAGTTTGGGGAAAATACTGAATCCAACGTCATCGTGATCCCACGAGATTTTGAACGGACAGGGACAGCTCCAGCTCTCACAAAAACAACATCCCCTGAAAATCGACCAGGAGCCAAATGGAAGTCTCAATACGCTAGCGTTGGGGCTAACGGAAAAGGTTTTCCCATTTTGGCTGATGGATTGAATGAAGCTGGTCTAGCTGCTGGAACATTCTACCATCCTGGCTTTGCTGAATATATGCCCTGCGATGATGAGTCAAAAACCATTGCACCATGGGAAGTATGTTCGTGGATACTGGATCAATGGAAGGATGTTAATGAAGTCAAAGAAAATATTAAGGAAATCACTGTCGCTAACGTTGTCTTCCCAGAATGGAGTTTTATTCCTCCATTTCATTACGTAGTGCATGATGCCGACGGTAATAGTATAGTGATCGAGTATGTGGGAGGTCAGCTCCAAGTACATGACAATCCTCTGGGAGTGATTACCAATTCCCCCACCTTTGATTGGCACATGATTAATCTACGTAATTATCTCAATTTCTCGCCTAATAATCTTCCTCCTTTGGAATTAAAGCGTGCCGTGTGCGACTACGAAACGGTGGTTGAACTGGTGGGGTTTGGTCAAGGGACAGGAATGCTGGGAATGCCGGGAGATATCACGCCTCCTTCACGCTTTGTTCGTGCAGTGGCCTTCACTCAATCGATACTGCCAGAATTGCTTGAGAGTGGACAAGATGCGATTCTCCAAGCATTCCATGTTCTCAACAATTTCGATATTCCAAAAGGCATGGCCCGCGATATCCACGAAGTCACTGAAAAAGCAAGCAGCATTGTAGCTGACTATACGTTATGGACAACAGCTAACGATCTTAAAGAGAAAAAATTTTACTTTCGCACTTATGAGAACAGCCAGATCCGAATGGTGGACTTAAAGGAATACCTTGAGGTAAAAGAAGTTACCACATTTCCCATGTATGACAAAAAAGAAGAAATCAGGGCTTTAACCCCACTTTCTAATCCTACCAAGCCACCATTAAACCAGGGTAAGCGCAAGAGAATTTAGGAATCAGATGAGTTAGAGTGCTAAAGTCAACCTTTGTTTTCTCCAACTTATGCTGAAAAGATTAGCGATCCCATAGAACCCAAATGGGTTCTGTTATAAGAGGAAGAAAGGGGTAAATCATCAGTTATCAGTAGTGGGAGCATCTTGCTCCCTTCATATATAAGGTGGGCAAGATACCCACACTACAAATTAAAACATTTGGGATGCTTCTTACAATTCACGTCTTCCTTCTTCTTTTGAGCGTAGCGATTTAAATGATTAGATGGCGTTGCACAATCAAGGGATGATTTTAATATATGTGAACAAATTTTTCTTTACCTATCACTTGTTTCAGCTTATACACATTTGATTATCATCCCGCAATGATGCAATGCCGATTAGATACTACCGATAGCTAAAGCCAGAATGGGAATTTTTTTGAATATCTTGTTTAATGCTATCTAAATCAACAAAACAGTCAGCAACATTAATTAAGCTTTCGCTAGTCATTGAGCGCAGACTAACTACCTCTACTCTCACACCTTGGTAAGAAACAGCGTTAACAGCATAAGCTAAATCACCATCTCCGCTAACTAAGACTGCTGTATTGTAGTGAGGAGCTAAGTTCATCATATCTACAGCAATTTCCACATCCAGGTTAGCTTTTTTAGAACCATCGGGGAGTTGAACTAAATCTTTAGTCACAACACGATAACCATTGCGACGCATCCAGAGCAGAAAACCCTGCTGTTTATCATTACTACGATCTACACCAGTATAAAAGAAAGCACGTAACAGTTGAGCACCCTTAGTTAAATAGCACAGTAATTTGGTGTAGTCAATTTCAATATTGAGTTGCAAAGCTGCATAAAAAAGATTAGAGCCATCAATAAAAATAGCAACTTTACCACGATTAGCAGCATTACAGATAGAAGTATCTGTGGAAGATTGAGCAATATGGTTATGTTCAAAATCTACGTTATTTTCTACCAATAATTTACCTTTTAAATACGGTCGTTCGCTGATTAATGTATATGCATTTTTATATTCACTAATTTCACTGTTTTCATTAATATTCATTGATACCTCTGTGACTACGTCAATCAATTCCTTTGGATAATACAAAAAACCTCATTCTTTATCCTTTTCTATTTCTGAACCATTATTTACGTTCCAGAAGCTATCTATAGGAATCGGATTTGATTTGTGAAATAGAAGTGGGATAGTAAGGAACAGGAAATAGAAAGTATTCTGAGATTTTTAAGCGATCGCCCAGGCTAGGTCAACAAAAATCAAATATGAGTCCTATATATTGATTTACCAATCATTAAATTTACAGCATTTAATTTGTCTTTACTGTTACTTTTGGACTTTTGGGAATTCTTACCATTTTACTATCTATGACTAGGAATTAGTAACTATTAATCCCGATCAGCCAGAGGCTTGACGCTAGGCGTATCGCAGTCCCAAAAACCTTGTTTGCAAAACATTATAATGTTTTGCAGTAAATATACTTTTTTATAGACTCGTAGCATTCATTGAATATAATTGTAAATTTATCAAGTATTTTGATATCTTTGAGGCTCTTTCATCAAGGATAAATGTTAGTGATTAACTTTTTATGTCTTCTCACTATATGCACTCAATATTTATTGATAACTATTGATTAATTGTATGGAATATTGTTGATTTTGAATAAATGGTAAAAAAGATGATTTTGGGGAATTTATATCTCAATTTAAAAAACTTGACTTCTTGCTGTACAGCCTAATCTTAATGACTTGCTAGCATTCCTTCATATTTTGCAACACAAAATTATTGTTCAAATCAGCCTCACACGAAAAAATCCCACAACCAAGTATGAAAATGCTTTGGACATAACTCCTCAAGGGCGCACGCAATGCGCCCCTACAAACTCCGTGCCTCCTAACTATTTTCAAGCTAGCCCCCCCACGAGAAAATCTTACAACCAAGCATGAAAATAATTCCCTCACTCTTTCCCTCCTTCCCTCCTTATTTACCTTGCCTTCTACGTCAAGAAGAGACGTGGAGAGAGGGAGACGCACTCCTCCACCGATGTGGTGGGGGCTTGAGGTGCCCACCAATCGGGAGCCATCAAATCGCAGATTTTGATGGGGGAGGAGAACCCTTGGGGCTTATCGCCCCAGACACGGGGCACCGGACACAGAGCGCTCCGCGTCCCCGCGTCCCCGTGTCCCCGCGTCATCCGGTTGATGCAAGATATGTCTTGCGGAAAAAAGCCATTACCTACTGTAATCATAGATTATGAATCTGTGAAAACAGACTACTGAAAGCCTGTTTTGCTCATCAGATATTTACACAGGACTTATGCATGGACAAGGAAGCCATCCCAAATACCTGATTTCTGGTAACGAATGCGTAAGTCCAATTACATATAGAAGGAGAACTAATTAGATATGGCTCGTAAAAAGAAAAATACTAAAAAATCCCTATCTTTAAAATGTAACCATCAAATGCACTATAGATGTCCTATTTGTTGCATTGTGCCACCCCATATGCTGGAAAAGATGGTGGTGAATGGTAATGTAGAACAACGTGAATGGGCATTCCAAACCTTAAATGCCTCATCACAATTTCGTGGACGCAGGGAAATAGTAGGTGGAATCTATCTGTCTGCTTCTGCTGGGGAAAAACGTCGTACTATATACGATGCTCAAACAAATCAACAATTACCCGGCATGCTGGTACGCACAGAAGGAGATCCCCCCGTTGATGATGAAGCTGTCAATGAAGCCTATGATGCGGCTGGAGCAACATATGACTTTTTCCATGACATCTTGGAGCGAAATTCCATTGATGATAAAGGACTACGTTTGGACTCAACCGTACATTACGGTGTAAAATATGACAACGCTTTTTGGAATGGCGACCAAATGGTGTATGGTGATGGTGATGGTGAAGTTTTTCAACGCTTTACTACATCTATCGATGTGATTGCCCATGAGTTAAGCCATGGTGTAACCCAGTATGAGGCAGGTTTAATTTACTTTGGAGAATCTGGGGCACTCAATGAATCCATGTCTGATGTGTTTGGTTCCCTAGTCAAACAAAAGGTTAAAAATCAGACAGCAGAATCAGCTGATTGGATTATTGGGGAAGGTTTGTTGATGCCCAAGATTAAAGGTGTGGGTATCCGTTCCATGAAAGCACCAGGGACTGCATATGACGATCCCCTTTTGGGTGAAGATCCCCAACCAGGTCATATGAAAGATATATACACTGGGTTTAAAGATAACGGTGGCGTACATATAAACTCGGGTATACCCAATCGCGCCTTTTACTTGGCAGCAATGGAAATAGGCGGTTATGCCTGGGAGAAAGCTGGTAAAATATGGTATATTAGTTTACGCGATCGCTTGCGTCGTCGTTCTAATTTCCGCCGTGCAGCTAAGGTAACAAGGCAAGTCGCTGGAGAACTTTACGGTGAAGGTAGTAAGGAACAAAAAGCGGTAGAAAATGCTTGGCGAGAAGTAGGGGTGATTTAGAATTTAGAATTATGAATTATGAGTTATGAACAATGCTGCATTTGCCTCACATTAAATATTTTGCCTTTTCTTCTGACTCTATAATTCATGGTTCAAATTTTCTCATTACTATGGTTAAACTGGGAAAATGGGTGTTTCAATAAAGTCTCTAGTACCCCACCACATTAGTTATGAGGGATAAAAAAAATGTAGTGGGAGCGTCTCGCTCCCTGCTATAACTGGCTTTGGGACCCGCACCATAGCAGCCCTTTAAAATTAATGGGACAAAGCACTAAGTCACTATTTCTCAGTTCATTTCCTTAGTCACCTCCAATAGCATTCCAAGAGTATAAAAAATGCGTATTTCATGGGAACGCACGGGTGGATTTGCTGGTATCTCCAAGCACAAAACTTTAGATACAAATTCCCTCACAGCAGAGTCAAGTCAGCAATTATTAACACTGATAGAAGCAGTGGATTTTTTTAACCTACCTAGCCATATCACTACAGAAAGTATCTACCCGGACAGCTTTGAATATATATTGACAGTGGAAGATGAAGGTAAGCAGCATTCAGTCATAATTGCAGAAACAGCATTAACAGGCAATTTAAGAACTTTGATAGAGTTGCTTAATCAGGTAAATTAGAATTTAGAATTTAGAAATTAGAGTTTAGAATTTAGAATTTAGAAATTTTCCCCCAACTGCATTCTTATAGTGCTACGCGCTAGGGAAATCTTAACTCTTAACAGGGAACGGCAGACTGCTAAAGGGTTTGCTGGATTTATAAATGTCCTAACCTAACCTGAGTTCGGGATAAGCCCAAACCCTTATTACACCGTTGCTTGATTCTGGGATATGTCAACGTGTTTGCCTTGTTTGAGCTATTCAAGGTTAAATAAACCGGGATTACCTGAACTGAGGTTACGTATATTTCTCACGTTAATTTTAACTCCTAACACCGAACTCCTAACACCGAACTCAGGTTAACCTAAATGCGTAGTACTATAATTCTTCATTCACAATTTTTTTCCTACCGTCCACCGCAACTTCTCACTGATAACTGATAACTGATAACTGATAACTGAAATGACACAGCGACTCACTCAAGAACAATTAACACAAATTATCGCTGAGATAGAAAAACTGAAAGCACTTGAGGAAGAAGAACTTGATAGGAAACAAGTTGAAGAAATTTTGCAGGAATTAAATTTACCATCTAGTTTATTAGATGATGCCTTAATGCAGCTACAGCGCAAGCAAGCTTTGAAGGCGCAGCAAAAACGTAACAAATGGATAATTGGGAGTATCGCTGCGGTATTAGTTATATTGATTGGATTTTCAATTTTCTCTATACAACAGAATAACTCTGCGATCGCTCGCGTTCAAGCACAACAAGACCGTGTTACCCTAGTACAGGATAATGGTGAAAATCTTAAGGTTGTTGAACGTCAAAATAATCCACAATTGTTTTATCGCGTCACTCTCAAGGATGGTCCGGTTGGTAAAAAATTGCAACTTTCTTGTAATTGGATCAATCCTAGTGGTGAAGTAGTTAAACAGAATCGCTATCAAACCCGCACTCTGACTACATCTGTTTGGAATACCTACTGTCGCTATACTATTCCTACTGTCTCTCCTACGGGTAATTGGCAAGTACAAATGTTCTTAAATGGTCGTAAACTTAGTGAAGCAAATTTTCAAGTAAAGTAGTCCATAATGGACAAGATTTTCACTTATCCCCATCAATTTGTCGGGTATTGGGGTTACGGTTCCCAGTCAAAATTAGCAAACTTATTCCATAAAGTTATTAGTAGCTACCAATATACTAAATGGCAATATAACGATTTATTGAAGATTGCTTATATTTATCATCCCCTTGATTCACAAACATCTCGGTATGAGGCTGAAAATTTATTTCCAGGAGAACCAATTGCCAGTATTTCTGCATCCGGAATTCAGAATTTACCTGATGCTTGGGTAAAGATAGGGCAAGACAACAGCCTGATTTTAGTCAGAGAAGCCTTTGGCAGAGTACCTTTATATTGGACTCAGCAAGGAGAGGTAATTTGGTTTGCATCAAGATTGCAGCTACTATTACCCATTGTGGAGAATCCACAGGTAAGTATTGCTGGTTTATACAGTTACAATTGTTTTTCCTACGTTTCTACTCCCCTGACACCAGTACATCAGATATTTGCTGTGAGTGCAGGTGTAGAGATGATTTGGCAATGTTATCCCCAATCTCGCACCATTTCCCTACTCAAGGCAGAAAAAATACTCGAATGGCGGGAAGACAGCGAACAAATACGAGACGAAGCAACGGCGATTTCCCAATTACAAACCTTACTTAAAGATGGGATTTACCGGCAAACACAAGACTTAAAAGATGAAACTGTAGGAATATTTCTCTCCGGTGGCTTAGATTCTTCCGTGGTAGCAGCTTTGTTAGTACAAGCGGGGGTAAAGGTACGTGCTTATACTCTAGATTTTGGTGTGGCAGGAATCCCAGAATATCCTTATGCCGAACAGGTAGCTGAGTTTCTCAACATACCACTTGTGAAGGTGAAAGCGACACCAGACAAGGTAAAAAAAGTACTCATACCCACCGTCAAAGCTCTAGATATGCCCTTTGGGGATGGTGTAACAGCTCCCCTCTATCTCTTGTATCAAGCCGCTAGCCAGGAAACACGGATAATTTTTAACGGTGAAGGTGGGGATCAATTATTTGCAGGTTGGACAAATAAACCTTTAATTGCAGCAGGTATCTATCAAGGACAACATCCGCAACAAAAAGAAACATTTAGACAACAATATATGCGTACCTTTCATCGCCTTTGGGGTTATGAAGCGCGAGTATATCAGCCAGAATTTTATGCACAAATCCAGGATTTACAAGCGGAAGATTGGTTACAAACAGCTCTGGATGAACAATTGTGTCCATCCCTATTACATCGTTTGCGCCGTGCCACCCTCATGTTAAAAGGGGCACAAAATATTCATCCCCGGGCGACAAATTTGGGTTTTGCCCATGATTTATTTGTGCGATCGCCGTTTTGTGATTTACCCTTAACACAATGGACATTCCGTGTGTCTGGAGAACTCTGTTTACAGGGAGCCTGTGAAAAATATATTCTCAAGCGAGCGGTAGAAAATTGGTTACCACCAGAAATTGTTTGGCGACAAAAAAGAGGGATGGGAGTTCCCTTGACTTCTTGGTGTATGAATGAATTTTGGCATGATTTGGGAACTTGGTTAAATCCTGGTATACTTCGTGCTGAAAACCGTTTTTATCCTGATATTGCAGTCAAAATTATTGCAGGTAAACTGGGAGGAGGTATTCAAGGTAGGCGTATTGGTGAGATACTTTGGTTATTGATTATTTGGGAAATTTGGCGAATAGAAGTGTTGGGAGAGCAGCAAGGTAAAACATCTTGGAATCATCCTTTTTGGTTAACTCCTTGGTTATGGAGGAAGTATAAGAGTTGTTAGTTGTTAGTTGTTAGTTGTTAGTTGTTAGTTGTTAGGTTTTATGAGTTGAGAGTTTGTAGTTTGTAGGTTGGGTGGAGCGACAGCGTAACCCAACATTAGATTCTTTATTTAATCCACATTCCTTGGGAATTGGGAGTTAGTTGTTCGTTGTTAGCTGTTAGGAGTTGGGAGTTATTAATTACCAATTTTTAATTATTTGTGGGAGTGATGAGGGGTGGAATTAGAAAGAGAAAAAATAAATCATACTCTTTTTCAGAATAAATTTGCTGAAGAATTATTGAGTATCTATGGTTCTCCTCTGTACGTTTATGATGGGGTGATTCTGCGTCAAACCATTGAACATATCACCAAAGCCATTTCTTATCCCCACACTCAATTCCATTTTGCTAGCGTCACTAACGGTAACGTTGCTTTACTACAAATTTTTCGGGATGCTGGTTGGGGACTCCACGCTAATACACCAGGAGATATTTATTTAGGACTTGAGGCTGGTTTTCATCCCAGCCAAATTGTTTATAGCGGTAGCAACTTAAATCATGCTGAGATGGAACAAATCCTAGACTGGGGAGTAACTACCCTCAATCTCGACAGTATTGCTCAATTACAGCTATGTTGTGAAATCTTAGCAGAAAAAGATCAACCAAATTTTCTACGTCTTGGTTTGCGTTTAAATTTACCAGAAATTACCGGAGATAGTCGGATTGGTGTACATCCAGAAGAATTTCACGCAGCACTCAATATTACCCAAAAAGCAGGATTAAAACTTAGTGGATTGCACTTTTATCGAGGAACCGGAACAAATGCCACAACTGCTTTTACCAAAGTAATTGATACAGTGATTGCCACCGCGCAACAATTACCTGATTGGGAATACTTGGATTTTGGTGGTGGTTTTGGGTACCCTTACCATCATCGGGGTATAGCTTTTGATTGGGAAGAGTTTGGTAGAGAACTAACTGCAAAGATAAATCAATTAGAGAGAAAAATTGACTTAATCATTGAACCAGGACGTGCTGCGATCGCAGGATGTGGTACCCTTTTAGCACGGGTTATTTCTGGCAAATGGCAGGGTAATAAACAAATTGTTGGTGTTGATACCACCGTTGCTAATTTATCAGTACCTTCAGTACACGGAGGATATCGAGAAATTATCACCTGTCAGCAAAATCCTCAAATTTCTTATTCTCAGACACATATAACAGATATCTGTGGGAATACAACTTACTCCCGTGATTATTTAGGTAAAAACTGTCAATTACCAGCTTTAGAAATAGGTGATATTATCGCCATTTTAGATGTGGGTGCTTATGGATATGCAATGTCATCTCATTTTTTGCATCGTCCCAAACCAGCAGAAGTATTAGTGGAAGATTATGAACATCGTTTAATTCGTATGCGGGAAGATTAGGCTCTTGCGTACTTAACGTGCTAAATTAATATCATAGTGCCAAGAAAGTAAAGCTCTAATTTCAAAATTGCGAAAATTCCTGAAGCCAAATCCACTTCGCTTTA
The DNA here is from genome assembly GCA_030066045.1 of Calothrix sp. MO_167.B12. Classification (GTDB taxonomy): domain Bacteria; phylum Cyanobacteriota; class Cyanobacteriia; order Cyanobacteriales; family Nostocaceae; genus Calothrix_A. The sequence continues at coordinate 34 of JASJCJ010000113.1, read as the reverse complement.
TTAACTTCAATTTATTATTAATTCCTTCTACTAC
>JASJCJ010000112.1 GCA_030066045.1 Calothrix sp. MO_167.B12 | reverse complement strand
TGGTGAATAGTGGATATGACCCCTTACCAGGCTAAAAGCTGGGGATTATTGTCATAATTTGGACTTGTTTTTTCTGCCCCCACTCCCCCACTCTCCCACTCCCCCACTCTCCCACTCCCCCACTCTCCCACTCCCCCACTCTCCCACTCCCCCACTCCCCCACTCCCCCACTCCCAAGAGGGTGATACCCCTGATTCGCCATTGGTATCCTTAAAGAAGTCGGGGAGCTGTGACCTAGCCTTCAGAACTAACTAGGGTCTGCTGAATAACTATAAAATATTGATTTATCAATGCATAAGGGCTATTTTTCCAGGAATAAGTGCAAGGAAATAAGGATTTGAGGTTGAAAATCCTTGCATTTCTAATTTATTCTGGTACAAAAAACCACTAAAAATAAGGCTGAAACTGTTGCCTGTTGCCTGTTGCCTGTTGCCTGTTGCCTACCCCCACAATCGTGACCCCCTCAGCAAGCCCTAACTACAGGCATTTCCCTAACACCTCTGCCAACTCCTTAGCTGTTTGATAGCGATCGCGTGGTAGAGGCTCTGTGACCCGCTCAATAATTTTCCTGAGTTGGGGTGTAATAGTAGGCACCTTTTCCACATTAAAACGAAAACTTCTGTTTCGCAGGTGGTAAAACTTGAAAGGGTTTTCCCCCGTGAGTAAAAATATCAGGGTTGGTCCAATGGCATACAAATCTGATTGTGTGAGGGGTTGACCCCGTTCCTGTTCCGGGGCGCAGTATCCTTCTGCGCCGATGCGAGTACCGGGGGTAGTGCCAATTTCTTTCACAGCCCCAAAATCCAGCACCACAATCCGATTATTAGAACTGCGTACCATCAAATTGGCAGGTTTAATATCCCGGTGAATTAGGGGTGGGTCTTGACTGTGGAGGTAGTCTAAAATGTCACAGGTTTGAATCATCCAGGCGATCGCTTGATAAGGAAGAATTGGTCCAGTGAGTAACACCATTTTTTCCAAATCTTGACCGTGGACCAACTCCATCGCCAGGTATTTTTTACCACCTTCCACAAAAAAATCATAATATTCAGGAATGCCGGGATGATGGAGAGATTTAAGGGTATAGGCCTCCCGCTCAAATAACTCCCTTGCCTTGGCAACCTTTGCCATATCAGCATTCATTTGTTTCAAAACTAGCAACTGGGGCTTACCAGCAACCGTTCCCGCCCCATTCCACGCTAGATAGGTAGTACCCATTCCCCCCTGTCCCAAAGTCCGCAATACTTGGTAATTGCGAATGGTTTTTTGTACTGACAGAGGTTGACCACAATGAATACAAAATAAATTTTCTGGTGCATTCCCTTGGTGAGTACACTTGGAAAGCTGAGGATGAATATTTTGCTTGACTGTAAGCTGCTCTATTTGGAATTGCAGCATGGGGCCACCCTTTGCCAGTTCCAGGAGGGAATTATCTGACAAGAAACTTTGGTGAATCAAAACCCCATTCAAAAAAGTGCCATTAGTTCCATAACTAATCACCTGCCAACCATCACCACTAGAATTGCGTCGAATTTCTAAATGATGCCGGGAAACTAAATTATCCGTTAATACAACGTGATTATCCGCCGAACGACCAACCCGAATTACGGACTCGTTCTCAAAACACCACTGCTCCAATGGTATTTGTTTTTGCGGTTCTAGCAAGGTCAGACTAACCACAATTACGCAATCAAAAGTAAAAGCTAAAAGACAAGTATGTTTAATCTGGGTTTTCCAGAATCGGGCGTACTTTTGCCCGGATTAACACCGCCGTAATATTATCATGACCATTATATTGATTTGCCAAATCAATTAATTCTTTGACACCACCATCCAGATTTCCCCCTGAACTGAGCAAGGGTAGGAGATGGGTTTCCCAATGGGTTTCTAGTAAATTATTATCTGATAACCCATCGGAGACAAGAACAAACAGCGTGTCTTCATTAATTTCGGAAAACTCCACATCAGGATCGAGAGAGTTTTGAGCGCGAGGACCCAGAGCTTGTGTCAGTTGGTAGGCATCAGGACGGGCATAAGCAATGCTTGGTTCTACTCCCCTAGCAATCTCTCGTTGACCAACTTCATGGTCTACTGTCACCTGCTGTAATCCCTTTTTGCGAGTCAGGCAGTAAAGGCGACTGTCTCCCACATGAGCTACTGCCACTTTATTATCATGGATGAGTAGCATCACTAAAGTGGTACCCATACGCCCTACACCAGAACGGGCATCGCTTTGATTCATGTTAAAAATGGCTTGATTTGCAGCCATCACCCCCTGGCGAATAACTTCTTCGCTAGGTAGCTGTTTTTCAGTCCAATGGGTTTGAAAATAGTCTTTGAGAGTATTTACAGCTAACTCACTTGCTACCTCCCCACCAGCATGTCCTCCCATCCCATCACAGAGAATGTACAGCCCACGTACAGTTAGAGTTTTACTTCTTGGCAATTCAACCTTACTAATTTGAGTTTCAATGCCAAAACAATCTTCATTATGATTTCTTTGCTTACCTACATCCGTACAACCAGCATCATCCAAACTGCTTAACTGCATTGGTAAGGCAATCGTAGGCAAATCATCACTAATTGCCGTGGTATCCTCTAGAGCATCTGATTGCATGGTGGTACCTGCCACAGTTACTTCACCATCGTCCCCACTTTCATTACTTAAAAGGCTATCTCGATCATCATCATTGTTATGGCTAGACTCTGGGAAATTCTCCTGTAACTCATTGCCAATTTCTGCCAAGCGGGATTGTAAATCGGCAGGAGTTTCAATCTTGTCTTGCTCCAAATCTGCCAACAAATGCAACATCGAACCAAATTGAGTGCGTTGGGACTTACTAAACAAATGATGCCATACCCTTCCCAAAGCTTTGATTGTTAAAGGTTGCCTTGGTTGATCACCATTGGATGTCTCTGACGATATGTTATTTGGTAGAAGATCAGCATTTCCTACATATAAACGCTGTAATGCCAAAGATTGGTCTTCATCTAAACGTAAATTAGATAACTCTAAGAGACTGGAACAAGCATCAAACGGTACTAACAACTCCCAGAGTTGGGTCATTTGATAAAAACACTCCAATATCTGCAATGAAGTAGTGCTATTCTCCTGCCATAATTCCAGCAAAGATTGCCACTGGGAGCGATCCTCAAGCAATACTACCTGCATCCCATCCTGTTGCCAACCATCATGAATTGGGGGAATACCCTTATGAGTTTGAGATTTCAGGGCAATATATGTTTGAGCCAAGGGTGGTACATTCCCCACACCCCCACCGGATTTGGATAAATCTGGGGATGCTCCCCCTAACATCGCTTCTAAGGGAGTGATTTGATATGGTTGACAGTCCAAAACTCGGACACATACCCCTTGATGGCTAGATAATTCTTCCATATTCGGTAGCGTTTCTAGCAATTGATATCGCTGTTGGCAATCTAAGTAAGAATCAAGCATTAGGGGTGAGGAAGTTCTAGGAGACTCCTTCACCTCTGTACTTTCTAGTTTTTGAGAATCTTCCCCTACTTCCTGTGGTAACAAAGAATTATTTTTGACAATCAATGCTATCCAGACAGTGCCGCACACTGCCCCACATACATGACATTTTTCGGCATTGGTGGCAACGTTGACACCACATTCAGGACATACCCTTTGGTTAAGGGGCATCCCACAGTTTTGACAGAATTTATGATTATCGGGGTTTTCAAATTTACACTCAGGGCAAATCAGCATTATGGAAATTCCTTACTTCCCGCTCCAAGGTGCTTATAGCCAATCATATCCAAGGTTTTACAGTTGTAACTAGCTTCCCAATAATATTTAGGAAAGGTTGTGATTGTACCTGTGATGTTTGCTGGCAGTTTCCATTGTTACCCATAGTAACTAGAAGCTCAAGGGAATTGACAATTAGTATATTCACAAAGTGTAGCTTAGCTTCACATTACTTGTCAGTTACGGGAAAAATGGCAAAGGAACTGACAAATTAAAAATTACTTAGGGCTAGCAAAAAGTCATGATTGTGGGGGTAGGCAAAAGGCAACAGGCAATAGGCAACAGTTTCAGCCCTGGTTGACATTTTTTTGAACTCCAATCTTCTTGTCACGACTCGCGCGTTCCCGAGCCAGTCCGTTGGGCGGGTGCGCCGACTTGCAGGAACTGGCGTTTGCGACTGTCGTCGTCGCGGGGTCGCTCGTCAATGCAAGATTTTTAAGCCTTATACCCGTAAGGGAATTGCACTTTTTGCTGCCAAAATAGCCTGAGGTGCTTACAAGATAAGAGTTTTAAAGTTATTCAGCAGACCCTACTTACTCCCGGACGAGGGGAAGTTCTACTGTAAAACAGGTACAGTTAGCTTGACTGGCTACGGAAATAGTACCCCCCAAATAAACAATGAGTTTTTTCACCAATGCCAATCCTAATCCTGTCCCTCCTTGTTTCCAGGGGTCGTTGCTAGGAATACGATAGAACTTGTCGAAAATTCTCGATAATTCCACCGGCGGAATTTCCACGCCATAGTTCTCTACTCGAAGTTGTATACTGCCATTCGATTCCTGGGCAATAAGGCTAATTTTGCTCCCAGACGGACTAAATTTCCACGCATTTGTCAATAATTCAATTAGAATGCGCTCCAGACTGAATGGATCGCAAATCAAGGTCGGTAAATTGGGGACGATGGTCAAAGATAAATTATGGACACAACAGTTCTGATTGCGGGCTTGAAATAATTGTACTACTTTGGTCAGCCATGACTTAATTTCTATGGTCTCCATTACCAAAGGCTTGGTATTGGTATCCAGACGCTGTAAATCCAGAAAATTATTAATTAGATTAATTTCGCGATCGCATTCATTGTTTAATATTTGAAAATAGCGATTGGCTTTAGATAACTCAGATTCTGAAACTGTCACTGCCAATAGGGAGGATGGCTGTTGATTTAAAGCAATGCCCAACATCTGAATCGCCATTTTCATGTTGGTCAGTGGTGTCCGCAACTCGTGGGAAACGGTACTCAGAAATTCATCCTTGAGGCGATTGAGAAATTCCATTTCCTCTAGCTGTCTTTGGGTTGCCTGCTGGCTTTCTGCAAGAGCAACTTCAGCCAACTTACGCTCCGTAATATCCATTGCAGAACCAATATAACCAGCAAAATTTCCCCCAGGAGTAAATCGAGGTACACCAGTATCTAAAACCCAGCGATACTGCCCATCAGCACGTCTTAAGCGATACTCTATCTGAAACTTCTCTTGGATATTAAATGTTGATTTGTAAGTTTGAATACAGAAATCCCGGTCTTCTGGGTGTACTCCTGACAACCAACCCCAACCCAACTCCTGCTCCATACTGCGCCCAGTAAAATCAAGCCATGATTGGTTAAAAAAACTATACATAGTGTCAACACCCGACATCCACAACATCACTGGTGCATGATCAGCCATAGTATGGAAGCGTTGTTCGCTTTCCCGCAAACTATCTTCAGAGCGTTTGTGTTCTGTTATATCTTCACAAACCATCAAAATTACTGGATTATTGGGAGTAGAATCATCTTCAGATTCATTATCTTCTTTTGCCATCAAATTCCGACCTTGTTTTGGCAAAATGCGTGCTACTACCTTAACCCAAGTAATTTCACTATTAGGGCAATGCAAACGCAACTCCCAAGTATTAATTTTGTCTACAGATGGCTTGATCAATAAGCTCGATAACCCATCAGATAACTTTTGTCGGTCTGATGGCGCGAACAAACTGATAATATGCCGCTGCATCAAATCTTCAGGAACATAACCCAGAGATTCCGCACCAAACTGATTCACAGACAAAATATTGCCATTGATATCTACACAAATACAAACTGTAGGTATGTAGTTATAAAGACTGTGAAATAACAAAAGTTCCTCTTGATGAGGCTTGGGGGTTTCTGGGGTGTAAAGTTCTAATTTGGATGCTTGTTCCAAGACATTTTCTAAATGTTTAGGCATTGCAAACAATGGATGTTCTTGGCAAGTAAGATGACTGCTAGATTGCTGATTACGGCTCATAATACTTAAACTTGCATCCACACAGTGATGTTAACGAAGCAGGAATAAAAAACCTATATTATACTCTTTTAGCTTGAGCAATGTAAATGTGACTTTATTTGAACCTACGCAAATGGCATATTTTTTCTATGGAGGAGGCAAAAGGCGGTGTAGATTTTCTGACCGCATTATTGCCGTTGTGTGAGGCTACAAGAATATTTGAACGTAGTCATCAACCTTGTAACCTCACGCACCAATCACCGATGGTGACAATTGCGTAAGTCCTGTTTATATCTCAATTCAATTTTAGATGAGATACCGATCGCAGTTTTACAAAAAATAAATTATCTAGTAAATAAAACACAGGAGCACGGAGTATAGGATGAATACAGATAGTTATTGATTAAATTGTTGCGATAATTTTTATGTACAGATGAAATCATCAACTTTTGATGATAATGTAATCGAAAAGCGAGCATCTGTCACCATCATTGAGGTTCCTCACTGGCAATTTTGCATTGTTCTGCACAGAAAATACCTATGATTAGAAATGCTTATCTCAATAATTGTATTTCTACTTCCTGAAGATACCGCCATTCACCGGGCTGCAAGTCATCTAATTGTAAATTACCAATACTCTTCCTCACCAATCGTAAAGTGGGAAAGCCTACAGCCGCAGTCATGCGCCGTACTTGACGATTTTTCCCCTCCGTCAAAATCATTTCTAGCCATGCGGTAGGTACAGTTTTACGAAATCTAATGGGAGGATTGCGTTCGGGTAAAGGAGGAGGAGTTGGTAATAACCGTACCTTTGCTGGTCGAGTACGATAATTTTTGATCACTACTCCTTGCTCTAACTGCTGAAGAGAATCTTGATTGGGAATTCGCTCTACTTGTACCCAATAAGTACGTTGATGAGCAAATTTAGGGTCACACAGGCGATGTTGCAATTGTCCGTGGTTGGTTAACAATAGTAGACCTTCACTATCCCAATCTAAGCGTCCGGCTGGATAAACATTTGGTATGGGAATATAGTCTTTGAGAGTGCTACGGGTGGGAGTATCTTGGGTAAATTGGCAAAGGACACCATAGGGTTTATAAAACAAGAGATATTTATATTTTTTATGACCCATAGACTATGGAGGGAGTAATTTTTATTCACCAGCAGTCAAGACTATCTAATTGTAGGCGTATATAGGGCATCCTAAGTAAGGAAACAACGGATTAAGAACTTGAAAATGTCAACCTCCCGGATGTACCGTCGTTCATTTTTACTACTAAGCGGTGCTACCCTGACAAAAATATTGACACCTGCACCTGCTAAGGAACATTACACAGTTAGAGTTAGTTCCAGTAACAGTTCCAGTAATAGTTCCAGTAATATTGTCGATCGCCGTGGAACTGTAAAGGTCGATCGCGGTAAAATTAATGGCATTTCTTTTTACAGGACAACTATCGATCTGACAGATCCTCACACCTTCATTAGTATTGGTTTAGCCAACAATGCCAGGTTTGCTAATACCCAGCAACGCAGCAGTGGAGATGAAGAATTTCGGCAATTAGTTGCTCGACATTCAGCAGCAGTTGTAGCTAATGGTACATTCTTTGCCAAAAGCAAGCAAAAAACCGTCATGGGTAATATGGTGGCGGGAGGAAAATTTCTCAAGTATAGCCAATGGGAAAATTTTGGTACTACCTTGGGGTTACGGGCGGGAAATCAACCAGAAATGGTGACAGCTAGGGTTGATGGAAAACCCCAATGGCATCAACATTGGTTTTCTCTCACCTGTGGTCCTAGGTTGCTGCGAAAGGGAAAAATTTGGCTCCAACCCGACTTAGAAGGCTTTAAAGACCCCCATGTATTAGGTAAAGCTAGCCGTAGTGCCATTGGCTTCCCTGCCAGTGGCAAACAATTAATTTTAGTTACCTTTAATACCTTACTGACTTTACCACAGGAAGCAAAGGCAATGAAAGCGATCGGTTGTGCTGAGGCGATGAATTTAGATGGGGGTTCATCCAATGCTTTAGCTGTAGGCAACAAAATTTTAGTTCCTGCTCGTCGCCCATTGACCAACGTCATCTTAATTTACGATGGTAAAAACCCCCCTCCTGAAGCTTTAAGACAGTCTTGGGAAAAGTTTCAAAAAGGCGATCGCCCTATAACTGAAATATGAGGTTGAATCACGCAGCTCAAGCTAGAGGCAGGAGGGGAGTGGGGGAGTGGGGGAGTGGGGGACAAGGAGAAAAATTTCTCTTTATTACTTATTACTTATTACTTATTACTTATTACTTATTACTTATTACTCCAATCCTCCCGCCGATACTTGTGCTTCTTGATACACTATTTCTTGAAACTGGATCGTATCTTTTTGGGGATCGGCATAGCTGACTTTCACTAATATCTTTTCCCCTAAGTTCACAAGACGCTTAAAAAACATTGGTAATTGTAAACCTAAGTCTTCCAATAGAATTAGTGCCAAACCACTATCTTCCCGCAACCACATCAGTACTTCTGTTTGCCAAACCTCATCGGGATGGCGACGCAAATACTCTAATGCCCAATATCTATTGGTTTGCCTCTCTACCATAGTTACTTCTTGGGTAATGGTAGTTACATTATTCATGACCTCTCTCAGTTGTTCTGCGGAGAAGGGAGGTGCTTGTCCTCGTAGATGTGCCTTCAATTGAAAATGAGTCAGCAGGTCACTGTAACGGCGAATGGGAGAAGTCGCCTGAGTATAAGTATCCAAACCTAAACCAGCATGGCGTAAGGGTGTAATACTCATTTCACTCTTGGGCATACACCGGCGCATGGCGCAAGCACGGACAAATCCTGGTGGTAAGAGGAGTAATTCTTCATCCGGTGGTAATTCCGGCTGGGGTTGACCGCGAAAAGGTAAGGGAATGCCATGTTCTCGACCGTAGCGAGCTGCAACTTCACCAGCAAGAATCATCATTTCTGCCACTACTTGCCGTGCAGAGGAATCATCTAATAAATCAATGCTAATATCTTCCCCTTTACCTTTGACCTTAATCGTGGCTTCGGGCATACTAATACTGATTGCCCCTTGCTCATATCGCCAACTCCTACGTTTTTTTGCCCAAAGCGCGATCGCAGCAATTTCTGATTCTGCTTGTACCCCTAACTCCAGCATTTCCTCTACATCTTCGTAGGTAAGGCGATAGGTGGGTTTAATCCAACTAGCATGGATCGTATATTCTGCTACTTTTCCGGATTCCTCTAACACCACTCCAAAACTTAGGGCACAACAAACCTGTCCCTGAACTAAACTCATGGGTCCGGTGGCTAATACCTCTGGGAACATGGGAACCATTCCCGTGGGCAAATAAACCGTACTGCCCCGTTTTCTTGCTTCTAAGTCCAGTTCGTCTTCTGGAATCAGCCACCGGGTCGGATCTGCAATATGGATCCACACCCTTTCCTTCCCATCAGGGAGGGTTTCCCAACTCAAACCATCATCGATTTCTGTCGTACTTTCATCATCAACGGTATATACCTTGAGATGGGTTAAATCCAGACGTTCGCTATCCGGATCTGGTGGGTGGGATTCCAATTGCTGTTGCGCCACTTCTAATACCTTACTGGGGAACTGAATGGGAACTGATGAACGACGCAGAAATAAATTCTCATGAGGACTCCACCATCCCAAGTCTACTAAAAGCTGAAAAGCTCCAGGAGGCGTTGCTGGTCGTCCCAACATATTCATCGTTTCCAAGACTGGTGCTGGGGGCGGATAAGCACGAGCTAGGGAATCATTATTTAACCCAGTACGCGTCAAATCGGCAAGCAATGTTGCATACTTTTCTAAGGCTTCCAAACGATGGCGATCGTGCTTTTGCCATTCTACTGCTTCACCTGCTAGTGCTTGCTCCACGCGATCCAGAAATTCCTGCTGACCCTTGGCTTTGATTGCTTCTACTTCTAACTGGTGCTTGCGTTCCGCTACCTGGGATGCGGTTCTTGGTTCGTATCCATTCCCCTTTTGCTTGAAGTAAATTTTGTCATCGGACAACAAGCAATAAGCAGCATAAGATTGAGATGGTTCTGATGCCGAAAACAGCAAAATTGCCATTTCTTCCGGAGTGACTGCATCCCCATCTTCTACTAATAATTCCCAAGCAACCTCTAAGCTAGATGGATCTAAATAAGGTTCTACTTCTGATAAAAAAGTGGGGATTTGCGAAGGCTTATAGGTTTGTCCAGTGATTTTATAGTTAATCTGTCGCGGTGCAATACTGTGGGATTGATCGCGTTTATCGATCGCTATCCAACGATTTTTCCCATCTGGCCGATCTACTACTCCTAAACGACGATCGCCTTGGATTTTAAATTCAACTAGGGTCCCCTTCTCCACAAGCCTCGCATTCTCTAGTTAGGTAAACAACTGACAATATTTTAATTGCTTAATTATTAATTAATACTTAGGAGTTAAGAGTTAGAAGTTAGGAGTTAAATCACATCTCCTCACTCTTGACTCAGTGACATACTCCCACACTTTTAAAAAAGCTGTAAGTGTGGGCTTCTCACCAACTCCTGGTACTCCATAGGATACTCGATGAGCTTTATTAACGACACGGGATGCCCCTCCGCACCGGGTTTTATTGAATCCTGATTAAATAGGCAGGCTGCATTTGGAACATTTAATTGGGTTGCACCTAATTGACATACTCACCAGGCACTTTGCCACGGTGATTCCCAAACATCACTATTTGGGTTCCTGCTATATTGCAGCTGCCTCCACCTCCCGAAGGGTTTTCTGGTCTTATGCTTGCTCCACAGGCTTTGGCTTGTAGCCTCCCGCAAACCCTGCGGTAGTGCTAACATTTTACCAAAAGTGCGACAACGCGATCTTGTGGAGCCAGTCCGGTCTTGGGGTTTCCCAAAATGGAGGAACTGGCGTGGTTTTCTCATCAGCGATTGTCGTCATCAGCCGTCAAGCGAAGGACGGGGTTTATACCCAAATTTTCGATGATGTATTTTACCACACTCATACAATCGGTAATTTATCCTCGACCCCTTTTCTTGTCAAACATTTGGTTTGACTTCTAACGAAATCAACTCTTCCCAAGCCCAAAAATTAATCTCACACTGCCATAATGCTCAGATGTGAGGCTCCTTTTTGTTTCAGCTAAATCTGTTTTAGCCTTCCGCATTAATAAATGGCAACAATGCCAAAATGCGAGCCCGTTTAATTGCTGATGTTAATGCTCTTTGCTGTTGAGCAGTCAATCCAGTAATCCGCCGTGGCAATATTTTACCCCGTTCGGTAATAAACTTACGTAACAGGTCTACATCCTTATAATCTATGGGGTCTCCTGGCTTAATGGGAGATAAGCGACGACGATAATAGCTCATGGTTATCTACTTTTATTTAATTTCCTTGTGAACTGTGTGTTTATTGCAGTGAGTGCAGAACTTTTTCAGTTCCAATCGAGCGGTGGTGTTACGACGATTTTTAGTACTTGTATAACGTGAAACACCAGGAGAACGCTTTTCTGGGTTCGAGCGACATTCTGTACATTCCAGTGTCACTATGATACGGACACCTTTAGCCTTAGCCATAGTCTTACAAAGAGTAAAGCTTGAAAATAATTAACACAAATTCTTATTGTCTCACATTTTGCCTCAATTTTTCAACTAATCGCTTAAACTTAATATCTAGCGAGTAGCCACGTTGGGACGAAATGATCATAGTCCTAGCATAGCGGTCGTGCATGGTTTGCCGCATTTGAGTATCGGATAACGCTACACTACACTCTATGGCTAAGGGAAGTATTAGCAGTATAGCAGTAGGATTGCGGATGATGTTATTAATGGCAATAGAAATCATCAAAGCACCCAAACCGACTATACTTTCTCTTTTAAGTAGGGATGGTAAATCTGGAATTCTGTTCCTGCCAACTTCCAGCACCTGCATATCCAAAGCCCATCGCCCTAAACTTTGTCCGTGGTTATTATAGGGGACGATGACGCGCAAAATCAGCCAAAAAATGATAAACACGAATATTGGTATGATTTGGATGCCAGTATTATTGCTTCCTAAGGTGGAACTAATTAACCAGACACCCAGAAAATCGATCGCAAATGCCATACATCTGCGCCCAAAGCCCACTTGGGGATAGTGTTGGGGTGGGACTTGTTCGATAGTCATTTCAGTTATCAGTTATCAGTAATTCTTGCACTTGTATTTAAGCAGCCTTCTGAACTCATAAAAACCACAATCAGCAATAGATTGGGACAATTTATGATTTTTGACCATCACAGACACATTTAAATCTTCTACTACTATCCTTATGTGGTTTGTGCATAAGTAAATAGTGATTTTATGGAGACTATCCTTTGTGATCTTAGCAATACGAGCATCAAATTTTGCTAGTTTGATTTCGTCTTTGTGCCTGTTGTTGCTGCCTTTTTATTTACCAGCCAACTGCCTGGATAATCGCTGCAATTTTGATCACTGCCTTTTGTAGTGCTGGGGATTGTTGATTGGGAAAATTTGTAAATAGACAAGCAAGCAGAATATAACTAAAATGACCAACTATCCCAATTTATTATGTCACTCGATCGCAAACAACACCTTGATCTGAAAACAAAACTTAGTTATGGCATAGGGGAGCTAGCAGGAGCAATCCCTAACAATATTTTGGTATTCTTCCTATTGTTTTTTCTCACCAACGTTGCAGGATTGAATTCAACTTTAGCAGGTAGTGTTTTATTAGTTGGCAAAGCTTGGGATGCAATTAATGATCCCTTAATTGGTTGGTTGAGTGATAAAACCCGTTCTCCTCTGGGTAGACGATATCCCTGGATGCTTTACGGAGCCATACCCTTGGGGATATGTTTCTGTTTGCAATGGTTTGTCCCCTCTACGGAAAATCAGTGGCTATTGTTTGTTTATTATAGTGCGATCGCTATTATATATTATGCTGCTGTGAGTGCTGTGCTGGTTCCTTTTTCTACCCTGGGAGCGGAATTAACTCAAAGCTATGACGAGCGTACTAGTCTTATTAGTTTTAAATCTGCTTTTGGCATTGGCGGTAGTATTTTTGCTCTTGTCTTAGCTCAGATGATTTTTGCTTTACTCAAACCTCCCACGAGCTATTTATTAATGGGGGTTATTAGTGGAATTTTGTCTATCTTGGCAGTTTATATCTGCTTTTTAGGAACCAATCAACGTTATAAATTTATTCAGCAACAACGCCATCAAGTCGAACGTCCCCCTTCAGAACCAATTTTCTCACAAATGAAAATAGCACTGAGTAATCGACCATTTTTGTTTGTCATTGGTATTTATCTTTGCTCTTGGTTGGGATTACAGGTAACAGCTGCAATTTTGCCCTATTTTGTGATTAATTGGATGCAGTTATCAGAAAGGCATTTTACCCAAATGGCTCTTGCTGTACAGGGAACTGCTTTGGTAATGATGTTTTTTTGGAGTCCCATTGGACACAGGGTTGGTAAAAAAGCTATCTATTGTATGGGTATACCCCTAACAATTGTTGCCCAGGGCGGATTCTTTTTTCTTCAACCAGGACAGGTAATTTGGATGTATATCTTAGCTGTAATGGCAGGGGTAGGAATCGCCACAGCTTACCTTGTTCCTTGGTCTATGTTACCGGATGTGGTGGACTTGGATGAATTGAATACTGGACAAAGGCGAGAAGGGATATTTTATGGATTTGTGGTGCAATTACAAAAATTTGGAGTTGCAGGGGCACTGTTCTTAGTTGGTCAAATTTTAGACTGGGCAGGATTTATACCCAGTGTGGCATCCCAACCGACTCCCATACAACCGGAATCTGCTTTACAGGCAATCCGTTGGATTATTGGTCCTGTGCCCACTTTAGTATTAGTTGTGGGTTTAATATTAGCTTACTTTTATCCCATTACCCGCTCTGTACATGAGGAAATATTGCTCAAAATTAGCGAACAACGCTCTATGAAGGAGTGAAGGAGGGAAGGAGGGAAGGAGTGAAGGAGGGAAGGAGGGAAGGAGGGAAGGAGGGAAGGAGGGAAGGAGTGAAGGAGGGAAGGAGGGAAGGAGTGTAGACACGAAGTGGCTTCCCGCAGGGTAGGAGTGATGAATTAAAGACTGTCAACTGTCAACTGTCAACTGTCAACTGTCAACTGTCAACTGTCAACTGTCAACTGTCAACTGTCAACTGTCAACTGCCAACTGTCAACTGTCAACTGTCAACTGTCAACTGTCAACTGTCAACTGTCAACCATCCTTGTGGGATAATTTATTTCCTGGAGTTCGTAAATGATTCTGTATCAACCAACCACCAGACGCGCTCCCCAGAATAACAATAATGCCATCAGTGCCAGCCAATCGCCACCTTTGAGCTGTAAGTTATGCCACCGAACTCGATGTTCGTTGGGGCTGGTAAACCCACGTACCATCATGGCTCCAGCCATCTGACTTGCCCTTAATAGTAAGTTTTCTAGCAATCTTTCGGCTACCATCATCCAAACTTTAACCGAACCTTTCCATCCCAGCTTTTTCCAGTTAATGGCTCTGGTAACAATTGAACGACCTAAATTCTGTACTTCTTCTAAAACCAGGGGGATAAATCGTAGGGATAAGGTTAAAGTTAAAGCTATTTCGGTAACTGGAATTTTTAGCCTGCGTAGGGGATGCATTAAACTTTCTATCCCGGCGGTAATTTCCTCCGGTGCTGTGGTTAGGAGATAGAGATTAGTGCCGTAGAAGACAGTAAAGAAGATGGTACTTAAGCGTACTGCTAAATCAAAGGAACGACGAGTTATTTTGATTGGTCCGAGTTCAAAAGGGACATAACGGTATTGTTTAGCAGTTTTTGCTATGCTGGTACTTTGAGAATTTTTTACTTTTTTATCTACTGCTATTGCGGTATTTACTGAAGATGGAGTTTGACTTGTGGGACTCTGGGTAGGTTCAGGATTAACTGGTTTGGGTAACTCAGCAATAGGAGTGATTGGTAGCCTGGGTTGATATTTTACACCCAAGGCATCGGGACTTATTGATACGATCGCTAGTACAAACAAGCACAGTGTCAGCAACCACCCCATTTGCTGCTGCCAAACCCGTCTGGGAATCCACGCAAGTAAAGTGATAAAAATTAATACCAGGACTAAAATTACTCGCCACATGGTATTGGCGAAGATATAGGTGGTGAGAAAACTCATTAACCAACCAAACTTCACCCGTGGATCGAGTTTATGTAGCCATGTTTGTGGTTGTTCTAAGTATAATCCTAAGGGTAGCGATCGCAGTAAGTCCATCTTTTAATTTTAGATTTTAGATTTTGGATTGTGAACTTTACATCTGATGATGTTGATTCATCAATGGGGTAATAATTCTAAATTCTAAATTCTCCTTAACAACTTTCCCCAAAATCCAAAATTCCTAGACGCGGGTGGCACGGTTAACACTGGCAATTTCCACATCGCGAGCCTTTTTACTCCGCCAAAATAACCGAATGGGGGTACCTTTAAACCCTAGTTGTTGTCGGAATTGCCTTTCGATGTAGCGACGATAATTATCATTGAACCGTTTCGCGTCGTTCACAAACAAAGCAATACTGGGGGGCTGGCTACTAACTTGGGTCCCATAATAAATTTTGCCCTGTTTACCACCCCTACTGACAGTTGGTGAATGCCAGCGAATTGCTTCTTCGAGAACTTCATTAATTACCGATGTACTCACCCGCCGTTTGTGTTCTTCGGCAGCATAATTCACCAAATCTAAAATCTTTTCTACCCGTTGCCCACTTAAAGCACTGACAAAAATGGTTTCTGCCCATTCTGTAAAGTGGAGGCGTTGTTCTAGCTGTTTTTGGTAATCATAGATGGTGTAGGAGTCCTTTTCAATGGCATCCCACTTATTAACTACCAAAACAAAGGCTCTTCCTTCATCAACAATTCGCCCAGCTAATTTTTGGTCTTGCTCCGTAATTCCATCTAGGGCATCTATGACTAATAACACCACATCGGAACGGCGTATGGCTTTAAAAGCTCGGTTAATACTAAAAAATTCTGGCCCATATTGGACATTTTTCTTCTTACGGATACCAGCAGTATCAATCAAGCGATAGGTTTGTCCTTGGCGTTCAATGAAAGTATCAATGGCATCCCGGGTGGTTCCAGAAATGGGACTAACTATGGCTCGCTGTTCCCCCAGGAAGGCGTTTAATAAACTAGACTTACCCACATTGGGACGGCCAACAATTGCTACCTTAATTTCATTAGTTTCAGGAATTTCCGATGTTTCTGGTAGGTGTTCAATTAATGCATCTAGTAATTCCCCCGTACCATTACCGTGAATTGCTGAAACAGGAAAAGGTTCGCCCAATCCTAAATTCCAAAATTCCACAGCTTGGATGATACCTTGTTCGGGGGACTCGCACTTATTTACCGCTAAGAATAGGGGTACTTGTTGCTGCCTTAACCAATCGGCAATTTCTCGATCCGCAGCATTGGGTCCGGTGGTACCATCAACCACAAAAATTGCCGCATTCGCCTCTGTTAGGGCTGTCATGGCTTGTTGGCGAATCAGTGGTAAAAACTCCGTCTCTTCATTAAATACCAAGCCACCCGTATCGACCACCATAAAATCTCGATCGCGCCAAAAAGCCGGGATATAAGTGCGATCGCGTGTCACTCCCGGTATATCATGAACTATAGCAGACTTATCCTTGGCAAGACGATTGACCAAGGTAGATTTGCCCACATTTGGGCGACCGATAATTGCAACAATAGGAAGTCCCATAATCAGCGGATGGCGAATTAGATCCAAACAACTATTGTAGCGATTTATTTGAACGGTAATCGCTCTAAATCTAAATCTGATGCTACTTGTGCCAGTTTATCCAATTCTGTGGGATTCTCTAAATAGGGCAAACAGCCTAAAACTGGGATATTTGTCAGGGATTGAATTAAATCTACGGGTGTCCAATTTGCTATTTCTTCTTCTGTACGGGGTTGAATGCAGTTAAGAATAATTCCCAGTAAGTTGATTTGCAATTGTTTGGCTAAGGCGACATTCGCCACTGCTTGGGAAATAGCACCTAATTTGACTGGGACTACTAATACTGTAGGTAAATGCCAGTCTGCGGCTAAATCCGCTACTGTCAATTCATCAGTCACCGGGGAACCCAATCCCCCCAATGCTTCCACTAAAACAAAATCATGGTTGGCTTGCAAATTGGTAAAAGCCTGCCAAACCACACCTAAATCTACAGTTTTTCCTTCCTTTGCCGCAGCCAGGGGGGGTGCTAAAGGTGCTTGGAAGTATAGGGGGGTAATTTCCGTGGGGGATTGATCAAGGGTGAATAATTTTTGATATAATTCGCGATCGCCCATACCTGATTGTATCGGTTTCATAATTGCCAAATTGCGATCGCTGCGATATTTTTGCCAATAAGCGGCTAAGGCGGTGGTGAGGACTGTTTTACCAGCCTCCGTGTCTGTTCCTGTAATTAGTAGGGATTTCAATAGTCTATGGTGGCTGAATTAATAGTATGGAGTTAATGCAATTAACTCTTAAATATACCAATACAGCAAAGCATAACAAAGAACTTTTCCATTAGCGTTTTCCCTATGAACTTGTTTCAAATGGATGCTTAAAATCTTCTCCAACGAGAAATCTGATGGCAGAGGTTGGATAGGTTTTCACATAAATCAGACAACCAGTCTCCGAAGCCAGATTATAGGAGTAATTGGGTGGATACCGTAGCCAACTGCCAGTGGGGTAATTGCCATTGTTATCTGTCACAGTTCCTTCGATGACAAAGATTTCTTTGATTTCAGTCTCGACTACATTTGATAGTTTAGTACCTGGTTGCCAACGCTCAACCCAGATTTTTTCTGGATAGCCCATTTGCTGATAAAGAGTTGTAAACTCAATTTGGGGGTTCTGACTCGATTGCCAGGGCGAGTCGTAAATATTCGTTTTCACTCGCTGACGGGTTTTTCCACCATGCTGCCGTAATTTAACAAAGGTCAGACAGCCTTCATCACTGTAGGGGAGATGTATGAAGCCTTCAGGATTAAGCATATAAGTGCCGGGAGGATACACCCCTGTTTCGTCGGCAAAGTTTCCCTGGAGTACCAAAATTTCTTCACCGCCTGGATGACCATGCAATGGGAAAAAGCCACCTGCATCAAATCGAGTCAGCATTGTCACTGGGTGATCTTGAGTTTCATGGTCAGATTCAAAACAACCAAACCAAATCCCGGTAAAGGTTGTCTGATACCAAATCAGGGACGTGGGTAGTACCGCCGCATGGGTCAATAAGTTGTTGTTAATTTGTTTGGGTTGCCACTGGAGTTGAGAAGATACCATTTTTGAATCTGTTGATTGTTAATAAAGTAATTTTTGTCAAAGATAATCACAATTAAATCCATTTCGACCAATTTAGTCATATTTCTTCACATTCGCCCTTAAAAATTAGCTTACGCAATTTCTCAGTTTTAAATTTTACCGAAAAGTGTGATCGCTCTATTCGCTATAGCCTTTCTATAGGCGATCGCATTTAATGTGATAACATTGTTAAAACAGATTATTGATACTCTCACCGCTACACCGCTTTACGGTTAGCGGGAGATTCTTGCTTCTTGGGAACACGCTTGTTGATACAAGTACCAACAAGTCTTACTGTTTCTCCACAAGTTTGAAATTCGGTATGTCCTACCGTATTTGTTGACAGTATTCTTATCCCTTCTGCCCTCAAGTTCCGTGAAGCATTTTCATCTCTGTCATGGGTTGTTTGACAACTTGGACAAATCCACTCACGGATACTTAAATTCAGCAAATCATTCTTATATCCGCAACAATAACAAAGCTTTGTACTGGGAAAGAATCTGTCAACTTGGATGAATTTGCCTCCCTCTGTCCTCTGTTTCTAGTTTGTAGCTAATGAAATTAAGTAGCATACCAAAACCAGCATCATGTATTGACTTGGCTAACCTGGTACGCGCTAATCCTTGCTAATCCTTTAGCACAAAGGTTTTCAGCTACTATGACAGCGAACGTTTTGTCTTGGTCACAATTCATCTCCCGTTAAGCTTCGCTGTAACGGGAGATGAATTGTTTCATTAAAGATAGATGGGTAGAGGCACGGTATTAGCAAGATAATTTTATACACCAAAAAATTGTGGATGCCGTGCCCTTACGAATGATGTATGTGTGGCAAACATTATTCGCAATCATTGCCTAACCTTAGAATCCCCTGGCTTTAACCAAGTAAAGCCTTGGGGAGCAACATCCGTATATCAATAGCTATTGTTTTATTCCCACTCTCAGATAAAACTGCGTAGCGACAAAATTAATACCTCCACTAATCGCTTCTGTGTTTCCTGTTTTCTCAGTTTTACCCACAGCAATTAAACCTTGATTAAAAATTGCTTTTCTTGCTACTTCTATTTGCTGCTGTGTTGCACCCACTTGACTCAAGTCAATTGACGAAACTGTAGAACTCCTAGGCTTATTCAAAACTAACTTATCTGTGGAGAAGCAAGGCTCGGTAACACAAACAATGCCATTATCTTTCAGTGCCACAAAAGTACCTTTAGCCGGCGCATCTGTAGCAGCGACGAAAGCTTCTTTAACTATCAATTTTCCGAACTCGCCAAATCCATCAAATCTCTCTGGAACCAAGTTCCCTCTGAGAATCAGACGATTGCTATACTGACTTTGCAATTTTGCTTGTTCATCACGTCCTACATTAAAGGAGTTCCAATCAATTGAAGACACATAACATTCCTTACGAAAGACACCATCAACGCAAGGAGTAAGTTTCAGGTTGTTCTGCTTAATAAAAAATCCCCCACATATGGGAGAAATACATTTGCGGAAATCCCTACGTATCGTATAGTATCCCCACTGGGGAACCTGTTGGTTGGTGACAGGAACTGCTTCAGAGCTAAGACTTTCTTGTGCTGATATTTTGGAAAAAAATCCGAAGTTAGCGAGACAAGCACCTAATATTAGAAAGATTTGGTATTTGCGGTAAAGTGATTTTTTCATTTGTCTAAACGTGTTTTGGGGTTTTGGGATTATAGAGCTTTTTAAAAGACATTCAGTACAGAATTTTAGGCGTTGGTGAATAGAGTCATGAACTGGATATAGAGTCGTAAAATTTTACGTATCTCAGCATCAAGAAAAACCAGTTTCATTTATAAAATCGGGCTTTGCTGATTTTATGGATGAAATCTGAATATTGTTCTATTCGCGACCAAATCGTAATCAGTATCAAGCCCCTCGATTTCTCGATGGGGAAACTGATAACTGTTAGCGCAGCACAAGAGTGCAGGAGGCTAACTGATATGACAGATACAAATCAAGTTTGCGCCCCAATAATACCATTATTATTTGTGTAGATTTTTTTGCGAATTGTTACAACTCAGCATACAAATGTAAAAATCCAAAACACTTACCCATTCTCAAACCTTCCACAATCACTTGATGTATAAATTCGGATTTATCAATTTCCAGACAACTGCCGATTCAAGCGACGACGGCGCGATAATACCATAGCTCCTCCAACTACACCTAAACCAAATAGGCTAACTGGTTCTGGGACTTCCTGTTTGGGTGGAGTTGAAGTTTCGGTGTAGTAGAGGCTGATATGGGAGACATCTTTGGTATTCTTGCCCTTGAAAACATATTCTTCAAATGCAGCTTTTTCAAAGGGTGACTGCCAAGTTATTATGCCTCCGTCTTGTTCAACTTTGTCTTTATCAACTTTATAACCTACCAATCGAGTTCCACTGCTGTCACTCCCACCTTTAAAAATCAGCATGACATCTTGCCAAGTGTCTTTAATCACACCTATATCCCATGTGCCTTGTGTAGCCTCGATATTATCCAATTTTCTACCCTCTATCCAATCAGTCTTATGAAAAAAACCTGCTTGGTTAACCTTCTCTTCGGAATCATTTCCGAGAGGAGTTTCGCTGATTCTACAATCAGAAGTACCCGAAACATTATCTTCCAAGTTATAATACTTATTGTCAGAATTAGTACCAATACAACGCTTAAAAGTAGCTGCATTCGCTGGAGCTGAAAGCAATGTGAAACTAGCAGCCAGCACCGAAGAACTGACCAAAGTTGCAAATATTTTTTTCATGATGGTTAATTTATGGGTGTAAGAGCAAATACTAAAAGTTCTTTCAATGCTTGCAGTTTCTTATATACAAAAGTCTATGAAATGCATTTTGCATCGTCCACAAAAAAAATTGCTTTAGACTAAAACTTGATTTTTGCTTGATTTATACAAAATCTTCATGAAGAGATGAATATTGCATTGACATTTCAGTGATGTAAGTGCGAATAGAGACATTTTTACCCGTTTTTTAGGGGTATGTAATACCAATTTTGTATGAAGATGCGCCAAATTCAAGAATTTATTAACCGCAAAGGCGCAAAGTACACAAAGAAAGAAGGAGATAGGAGAATCATAAATTTAGCGCAGCCTCACAAAGAAATGGTATAAGTAGACACGATATAACATCATGCACCTCTATTCACATTCGGTGTAATACATCGATATAACTGATAAGGAACACCGATGCGGTAGTGTTGTGTGGTGTCAATATTGCAATTTAAGGCTGGAGAAACTTGTGCTTGTGGGGGATAGTCCCGTCGTTTGATTCCCGGAGCAATTACCCATAAATTAAGTTGAGAAACTTGTGGTGATGGTAATTGAGACAGTTTTTGCCAAACTGCTTGCCAATTTGGTGATTGTTGGAAGAAAGCGATATGAGTGGGTTCAATATTATTGTTCCTGATATCTTGAATTTCTAAAGCAAAACTCCATCCTAAAGCCACATCTTGATACCCTGAATATGCCATTACCACCATCAATGGTTTGGCAGGCTCTTGGTTCATAATGCGAGCAACTTTCTCTGGCTCAAAGGGTTTCTTTAAACCTAAGTTATTAATTATAAAAATAGAACTAAGGCAGCTAGTTAATAAAATAATGATGATTGTTCTTTTGGTTTTGACTGTAAATTGATGATTGGAAGTGAGGATAGCACCAATTAAAGCACAAACAGCCGGATAGTAGACAAAACTATAACGTGGGGCACTAGTAATGTCTTTTTTTAACAAATAAACAATTGCCAAAAATTCTAATAGTACTATTGCAGTAAAACTCAACAGGGTAATTGTAGGTAAATGAGTTTTGGGCGTTTGCCATAAATGCTTGAATCCCTGAGATAAATGCCGTACTAACCAAATTGCAAACCCAATGGTCAATAATGCCGATATAATAACCACAGGTAACGGTTGACCTTCTAAAGGTAAAACAATTACCATTAATAACCAACTAATGATTGTTTGATATAAAGGTGTAAAATAATCGGGGGTTGCAATCCAGTTAGTTTCAGCACGGTTGGCATGACTCAACATTACCAGCAACCAGGGGAAAAACACGATCGCAACTCCAATATTTGATAAAATTACCCCTAACCATACTTGAGCCGGTTTGATTATTTTCCGCCCATACCATCCCATTAATAGTACTAAAGTACCAATTTCTGCTATTAGGGCAAGGATGCAAAAATAATGTACGTAGAGACTGATGGTATGTACGACTACCCATAGTAACCAAACCCACAACTTTACCCTTTGTGGTTGGAAAATATCTCGCTGAATTCGCAACAATACCCATAAAGAGGCACTAATTAGCATCATGGGTAGGGTATAGTGTCGGGCTTCTTGGGACAGGTATACTGCGAAGGGTGAGACAGCCATTATTGCCGAAGCCATTAACCCCGCACTACGGGAAAAAGCCAGACTATTAATAGCATACATCACTGCGATCGCTACTATCCCAAATACAGCAGATAGCGATCGCAATTTTACCACCCAATTTTCACCTAAGGGAGTCATCCATCCCAGCCAGTTGTAGAGCAAGCAAAAAAATAGGGGTGGATGGGTGGATTGACTGGCAATATTCTCTGCTATTTGGGGACAACTTACTCCCTGTTGGTAAGTAAAAACATCCGACAATTTATCTAGGGGTAACACCACATCCAAGGGGAAAGCTTGGTAATTTTTACCAAGGCTAAAAGTAGCTGTAATGACTTCATCTAACCATAGAGGTTTTAAGTCTAAATTACTGAAGCGCAATATTGCACCTATTAAGATGATTATCAAGAAGATTAGGTGATGTCGATGGATTCTGCGTCTTTTCATCCCAGATTTATGGCTGGAGACTGGCTTTTTTGTTCCTGTTGATTATCTCCTATTAAATCTCAATTGACTATAAATATTTTCCCCTAAATGAACTTGATCACGGATTTTTTTGGATTTCACTGATTTCACAGATTAGATTAAAGCTGTGCAGTTAGGATTGTCTTTCTAATGAACTACCCCGCCTCAAAGTCGGACGGGGTTTCTAATTCCCCATCGGATTTGAGGTTGGATTTTTGACGTTTCTTCTGCCCAAGTTGCCGCATCGAGCCAGTATGCTTACGCTTACTAGTCGAATTGGTAGAGCTTAGACATCCACAGTCTGCGAGGCTGGTTCCCAACCCCGGTTGCTGATTTGTTGCAACGTTG
>JASJCJ010000111.1 GCA_030066045.1 Calothrix sp. MO_167.B12 | reverse complement strand
AAGTAAAAAGTAAAAAGATAATCCCCATAAATAAATTTAGGGGATAAGATTACGGACGTATTGTTTCTTGCACTACGTGTCTCGAAACAAATGTTTTTACTTCGTTCCATAAATAAATTTAGGGGCTTGTGACCATTTTGATTTTTCTTTACTTTTGCCTTTTTACTTTTTACTTTTGCCTTGTTCGGTCAAACCTATCCAAGTATTTTATCTTGTAAATATAGAGATTTGGATAGGTTGTTGGACAAGGTATATGTTACGCCCAAGGAAGCGGCTAAATTCTACGGAGTTAGCATCACAACACTTAGAAGATGGGACAAACAAGGAAGGCTTGACTCAATTAGAACAGAAGGTAATCAACGACGATTCTGTATCCAAGAATCGAAAAAGCCGGAAGACAAGCCCATTATCTGCTATGCAAGAGTCTCTACCCATTCCCAAACAGATGACCTTGAAAGACAGATTGAGTTTTTACGCCAGAGCTACCCGTCAAGCACCATTGTTAGTGAGGTTGGATCAGGACTCAATTTTAAGCGGAGAAAGTTTATCAAAGTATTGGAACAAGTATACAGGTCTGATATCTCAGCACTTGTCGTCGCTTACTCCGATAGAGCTGTTAGATTCGGCTTCCCTCTTATCGAGTGGCTGTGTAAGCAGTCAGGGGTTAAACTCGTGGTTCTCAACCAGGGTCAGCTATCTCCAGAGACAGAACTCGTTGAAGATATCTTGTCCATCCTCCATTGCTTCAGTGCAAGATTATACGGACTCAGGAAGTACAAAAACCAAGTCACCGCATATATTCAAAACAAAACCTCGGAACCAGACGAAGAAGTTGACACCCAACAGTGTCAAGAAGTTACGGGTGTTTCCCTGTAAGGAATTGCACCGCATCTGGAAGCAATGGTTAAATGCTTACCGATGGGTATACAACTGGACAATTGCAACTTTAAAATCTGGTTCTAAATCATCAGCCTACGACTTACAGAAACAATGTAGAGATACACAAAAACCAGACTGGGTTAAAGAATTACCTGGTCACCAATTACAAGAAGCTGTGGCTGATGCTTGCGATGCTTATAAACAAGCTATGGCTAATAAAGGGCATGTAAAATTTAAATCATGTCGTCAGACTAGCCAAGTAATCAAATTTAAAGCCGGTAACTTTAAAAAGGGTACTTGGTATGCTACCAAAACTAAAGGTACAAGCTTTAAAACACCCCAATATTTCCCTAAAGAATGTGTTTATGGCACTCAGTTAGTTTGGATTAAAGGTGCGTGGTATGGAATATTTCCAGAGTATATAGAACCGATCCAAGTTGATAGTCAAAAAGTCATAGCTATCGACCCAGGAGTCCGAACATTTGCTACTTGTTACGATGGGGAGAAAATAATTGAAATTGGTAAAAACG
Source organism: Calothrix sp. MO_167.B12 (assembly GCA_030066045.1). Lineage (GTDB taxonomy): Bacteria > Cyanobacteriota > Cyanobacteriia > Cyanobacteriales > Nostocaceae > Calothrix_A. The sequence continues at coordinate 22,179 of JASJCJ010000111.1, read as the reverse complement.
ATATTGGGAAGATTCAAAGATTATGCTCGTATCTCGATCAATTAATCAGCAAAATAGACTTAAGCGTTAGCAAAAAACAGCGACGAGTTATGAGAAAAGCTGCTCATAATTTACGTAGTAGAATTCAAAATTTAATCAAGGAATTACACAACAAGTTAGCTAGTTTTTTGGTTCACAATTACAAATTGATTTATTTGCCAATCTTTGAAACATCAAATATGGTTCTTAAATCAAAAAGAAAACTAGTTAAGAAAACAGCTAGAAATATGCTTACCTGGAGCCACTATAAATTTCAATCGCAAGTTTGATGATTTGTACTTAGACACGATCAAAGGGTTAATCGACCTTTCAAAGCTAGATTATTTAATTATTAGCCACACTGAACCAGACCACAGTGGCTTAGTCAAAGATGTATTGAAATTAGCTCCCCATGTCACCGTAGTGGGTGCAAAAGTGGCGATCCAGTTCCTGGAAAATATGGTACACCAGCCATTTCAATCCCAGATTGTCAAGAGTGGGCAATGCCTGAATTTAGGCAATGGACATGAGTTAGAATTCGTTTCTGCGCCGAATTTACACTGGCCCGATACAATCTTCACCTATGATGCAAAAACCCGCATCTTGTTTACCTGCGATGCCTTTGGGATGCATTATTGTGATGACTATACCTTTGATGAAGATGCAGAAATACTCAAAGCAGATTTTAAATATTATTATGACTGCTTGATGGCAGCAAACGCCCGTTCCGTCTTATCTGCAATCAAGCGGATAGGAAAGTTAGATATGGGAATGATTGCAACAGGACATGGTCCTCTACTACAACATCATCTCTGGGATTGGGTGCAGAATTACCAACAATGGAGTCAAGAACAAGCAAAAGTAGATACCCTTGTTGCTGTCTTTTACTCCGAAGATTATGGATTTGACTTCTCCCCTCCTTGGAAAGAAGGGGATTCTAAACTGATGTTGCGGGAGCCGGATAAAATCCGGGCTACGCAACGTTTACGATATGATTTATTCAATCGTGTAAACAAGTCATATCGTTGTGGCACAGTCAAAGATGCCCTACCCACCTCGGCTAAATTTAAACCTAGCTGTGTGGCTACTTTTCTCATGATGTTAGCCGCACCATTACAATCAGCATTGATGATGTGACCATCACAACTTTTATACATTCCGCGTTTTACCCTTTCTCCTGACGGTTTCCATCCTTTGGGTTTTTCACCATGTTTGTAGAGGCTGTCGCCATCAAGGTAAGACGCTTTTGAAGTGTATGCTTCCTCGGTAATTGTCAAAACAATTCCGTATTCTGGACAAAGTTGCTTTAATCTTTCGATTAACCTACCAGTTGGAATAACAACAAAATTTTGGTTCCCACGTTTACCCATATTGGAACCGTTTTTTTGACCATCATTCCAACCGATAACAATATTCCCAATCCCATCATTGAGACATCGGTTAACAATAAATCTTGATGCTTTATTAACAGCATCACGCATTTGATTATTTCGCTTGCGTTGTACTCGGTCAAGGTTGGAATCCCAATAAAAATCAGGCTTTCCTTGCTTGTACTTGGCAACCAATCGACAATAACCTTGATTCATTGACTTGAGCTTGCGACCATCAATGATTAAGCCCCTCCCATGAGTTGAGACACCTGTTAACCAGTTTTTCGCACCGTGGTCAAAACTCCAAGCTTGGGAATAATCTAGATTGGGGTTAATATCAATTGGTTGTTTCCCGTCATCAATCACCCAGTCAATCCACAATTCACCCAAATAAGGACGTATTGTAACTTCTTTAACCCAATCTGGGTCAATAAAATCGGGTAATTGCAGGCTTATTTTGGTTAATAAATGTGGTTTTGTTTCCTTACTGATTGATGGATAAAAACATCCATTCTTCCATGTAAGTGCTTGTTTTGGAAACGCAACCGCAGCAAATCCACCACGTTTTCTGTATTTCGGTAATGATGGTTTATCAACATCACCTCGATAATAAGCTTTGACCAACCCGTTGTAACTGGTTATCGACTCCCCTACTGACTTCAGTGTTTGTTGTGCTGACTGTGCAGCCATTGCTTTGTAGTGGGGGTTGTTTTTGAGGAGTTTGTCTAACTCTGGGTAAGCAGTTTTACAGTGGTAAGTTTTCCACCCATAACGCAACTCGTCACCACGCCAGTACACAGAAAATGAATCACCTGATTCTTGCAGCATTGCATAATGCCGTTGTCGCGTCTCATAAATTGCTGAATTGATAAGACTATTGGCGTGTTGGCATTGGTCAAACCAAAACGCTTTTTCTTCATCCGCAAACCTTGCTTTGACGGGTATTGTTCTGTACAAATTGTCATCACCTCCTGTAGATAATTATAATTGCTACTACATATATCAACGTCAAAAAGGAACCACTGCTAATTCCTACCTGATCCAAGCTACCCACACAGCATTAATCGATCCTCCTGGGGAATCCTTCACCCAGATTTTCCTGGAACAACTACAAGTACACCAAGACCTAACCCAGTTAAATTACATTATCCTCAATCATGTCAATCCTAACCGGATGGCGACCTTAAAAGAACTCCTGCAACAAGCACCCCAAGCGCAAATTATCTGTTCTAAGCCTGCTGCGATCGCTTTAAAGGCTGCTTTCCCCCACTGGGAGGATAAAATCACCATTATCCGTTCTGAAGACTTTCTCGACCTAGGAGAAGGGCATAAATTACAATTTGTCACCGTTCCTACTCCCCGATGGGCTGATGGAATGTGTACTTACGATCCTGCTACTCGTATCCTTTACACAGACAAGTTTTTCGGAGTTCATGTTTGCAGTGATCTTGTTTTTGACGAAAACTGGAAACAACTAGATAGAAGCTGGAGAAGGCTGGTTAATATATGCAACTATAGATCAGGGGAAAGTATTAGAATCTACTGGGGTGACTGCAATTCAGCATCGCAAATCAGGTAGTCATTGGTAACAGTTCGCCAGCAGTATCCTACAAGGCAATAGGGGGGTGTAGGAACTTAAAAAACCCGTCCCATGGGACGGGTTTTTGTATAAGTCTAAAAATTATTGATTTTAGAACTTAAAGGTGGTACGGATAGTACCAATATAAATGGTGTCGTTGTCGTTGTTGTGTTCGGGATTGAAGATTACCATCAAGCCAGGAGTAATGGCGATGTTGTCACTAACCTTCATCTTGTACAAACCTTCTAGGTGGAAGGAAGTATTGTCATCTTCGCGTCTATTAGCAGTTACTACATTATTATCATCGACAATAAATGAGTCATTATCAGTTACTCTTGGTGATTGACCAAAGATGATACCTAAGACGTTACCTTCTGCACCGAAGTCCTTGATACCAATATTAGCTCCCCAGTAGAAGATATCGGCCTCATCACCTCTATTGGTTCCTAGTGCACTACTTTTAGCTTCTGCATTGGTTAAACCAGCCCAACCACTGACAACAATCTTGTCGCTGGGACGGAAGGAAGCTTGTACACCGTAGTTGTTGGATGTGGTTGCAACATCGTTAAAGGGATCGGAAGCAAATCCACTACCAATGCTACCTGTCAGGTTGACATCATCTCCGCCTTGGTAAACACGGGAGTAAACTAAACCAAGGTTCAGTGCTTTGCTGGGCTTAAATGAAAGCTGAGCTAAAGCAGTGTTAGAACCATTGAAAATACCTTGACCGTCCGCTGGACTTGAAGCATTGTTTTCGGGTACTACATAAGCAGCATCAAAGCTGATTCTACCCTTAGGATTAAAGCTAACAGTCACACCAGCACTGTCACTACCACTGTTGGTACGATAAATAGAGCTGAAACGTCCAAAACGGGAAATGGCACCAGAACCACTGCTCTTAAACAAGGGGTTAAAGACGTTGATATTGTTATAAACCCTGGCACCTTTAGCCTCAACTTTGACACGGACTCTCTCACCCAAGTTAAAGGCATAATTGAGTTTATCAAGCTCAATGTTATTATCGTTGTTAGAATCAAAACCCAGACGGGTCATATTAGTACCAGTTACACCACGTCTAAATTGGGTGATGTTTCCTGCACTCAAACGGGTTTCTAACTGATCTGTACCAGTGAAGCTAGTTAATAATCTCAAACGCAAGCGGTTGGAGAAGGTAACGTTATCCTCTAAGTCAGGGTTATTGTTTTCATCGTTATCAGTATCCGCTGCTTGGTCACCAAAGGCACTAGACAAAGCAAAGATTGCTTCCCCTTTCAACTTGGTGGTGGTGGAAAATTGATTTGCTTCCAATTCCGCAGTACGCGCTTCTAAGGAATCTACTCGACCACGTAGGGTTGCCAATTCCGCAGAAAATTCTTCCTGTAAACGCTGTAAGGTTGCTAAGTCTTCTTTGGTTACTAGGTCAGCAGTAGCTGTAGCAATCAGTTCGTTAACCCGATCCAAACAAGCATTTAAACCAGCAGCAAACTCATAACGGGTCAGGGCGCGGTTCCCACGATATGTACCGTTGGGATAACCAGCAATACAACCGTAGCGTTCTACCAAGGACTGCAATGCTTGGAATGCCCAGTCTGTAGGCTGTACGTCAGAAAACTGAGATACGGAGGTCACCTGACCAATCTCTTGGGAGGATTCCTTAGACAGCTGGGATACAGAAGTTATTTCTCCTGCAAATGCGGAGTTAGCAGCCCCCAAGGTGGCAGCTAAAACCACAGGACTCAGTTTTAGAGCATTCAAAAATAGTTTGGTCATTATATTATTCTCACTCACACCAACTATGTTTTTCATGGTAGCATTTACTGTTTATTTTTTATTCAGAAAAATTACCCATGATTCTCAAGGAGATTCTACCAAAATTATTGGCGATTGACAAAGAATATATAGAAACTTTATAGTTCTTTCCCCTCTGGCGATCGCTACTTTTATTTGCTATGATCCCACGACTGAAGATATTAATATTTTCTATATATAAAGGTTAAGAAAATATTATCAATCACGACTCCAATCCCATTAATTTGGTAAGTGCAAAATAATACTTCTCTTGTGGCGGATAATTTTTCCTTGTTGCTCAAATTCCTTTAGTAAACGGGTTACGGTCACTCTAGTTGTATTCAAAACTTCTGCTATTTCTTGATGTGTGACGCACAATTCTATTAATTTACCTTTCTCTACTGTGATACCAAATTTGTCACTGAGCCACAGTAAAAATTTCCACAAGCGCAGGGAAACTGGCTGGCGATGGATGATGTTTAATAACTCTTCAGATTGCTGAATATGATTTAATAATCCATTAATATTTTTATGCCAAATATCTGGTGGTAATACTGTAACTTTTATATCGGTCAAACATTCAATTTGATAAGGTGTAATTTTAGATAAAGGGTAACCAATTAAATCCCCAACCCCCCAGTAACCTAAAGTTATTGGCAAACCATCTTCATCCCAGGTTTGAGTGCGAACTGCTCCACTTTCAATGCGCCACAAAACGTCATCATATAGTGGCATAACTTCACGGCGAACAAATAATTGTTGCCGTAATTTCCCTGATGGGACTAATGGAGGTAGGAGGGTATTTAGTATCACAAGAATTTAGAATTTAGAATTTAGAATTTTGGATATCCCCATAATTTATTGATAAATATTATCATATATTTTCGGGAGAATTACATATATTTTGCGGTATAGCTGATTGCACCTCATATAATCAGTTAGGAAGTAATGGCAACAATAGCTGGTTTGGGTGGAGCATTGGGGGTTTTATTAGGCCAATTAGAACCAATGGGAACTTGGCGTTTCTGCAAAAACTCTTCTCCAGTGGTGGTGGTAATCATAATTTCCCTACTTTCTGATATATTGCTCTGGCGTGTACCGTTAGCTTCCCCAGGGTGCTGGATGGCAACAAACATGGTTTGTTCGTCAGGGGTAAAACAAGGACCAGTGATTTCACATTCCATTGGTCCAGTGGCAAATAACAAGGCTTGACCAGCATTATTCCCACTGGTAGGAATAAACCAAATAGTATTGTTGCCGAACACACTTGATAACCGTGCCGATTTGCCTGCACTATTATTACGACTGGCAAGGGATTTATTCATCTTGCTGGTGGATATATCCGTAACCATCCACAAATTGCCTTGACGGTCAATTAACAAGTTATCTGGATTGGCAAAGCCAAGACCCCCAGCTGCGGGTTCTCCACCAGTGGCTAACATTTGCCATTTAAAGGTCATAGCAGCAGGGTCATTACTATCTTCTGTTAACCGCATCACCCAACCATATTCGTAGGGTACTTCCCCCCTAGGTCCTTTAAACACCCGCACATCCGGTCCACCATCCTGACTAGGAAAGCCAGAGGTAAAGCTGATATATAAATCTCCATTGGGGGCGACTTCCGTATCTTCGGGACGGGCGGTACAAGTGGCACCAACGGCATTGGCTGCGTAGTGGGTATCTATTAAAATTGCACCCTGTTTTTCTTGGGAATTACCGCTGTAAAGAGCCCCTAATTGTTTATACTTATTTTTATACTGGGCTATCTCCTTGTCTTGAGTCACCTTGATATCACCACCCTCAATGGGATCTGGGACATCGGGGAATAATGTTGGTTTTGGTGCTGGTGGTCCTTTGGGTAGGCGGATGAGATTACCTGCAATTTGGCTGGGAAGGTCGGGATTTACAGGGGTATCTGCTTTGAGTGGGATCCAAATTCCCGTACCATCAGGGTTAAACTTAGCAGCATAGAGCATCCCCTGTTGCAACAGTTGGGAGTTCCCTTTATCTTGAGGATTTTTGACCCGATCGCTACTGACAAATTTATAGATATGTCCCCCCCGGCGATCGCAACCTGAATAAAAAGCCAGGGGTTTACCGGACTCTACCCTAATCCCTACGGCTTCGTGACGATAACGTCCTAACCAAGTGTGTTTAGTGCCGTAGTCTTGGGGATTGGCAGGGTCCACTTCCACAATCCAACCATATTTATTGCCAGCTAATCCAAACACATTACCTTGCCCAAACAATGATTTTCGATCCAAAACAAAGGGTAACTTGCTGGGATCGAATGACGTACCATCAGCATAAACTGGTTCCGGAACTTGAGCCTGGAAATTTTCTTCCGCACTCAACACCGTGCCCCAAGGGGTAGTTCCACCGGCACAATTACCAAAGGTACCAATAATGCGATCGCCTAATTTATCTATATACCCCTGTCCTGTTTGTTTGCGAAATACTGCTACTGCTGGTCCTGTGGCTTGTAAATACCGTCCATCTGACAACCCAGAAATACCTGTAATTCTTCTATCTGCTGGGGAATTGGTGCGTTCCCACTGACCATCACTGGTTTTGCGGACGGATATGACCCCCAACCCCTGATCGATTAACGCTGCTTCACAAATTTGCCTAATTTTCCCTTTTAATGGATTATCATCTGGCACTACAAAAGCGTTGAGGGTGGTTGCTCCCTGGAGTGCTGCTTCCACATCCTTAAAGGGTAGTGCCTCTCCTATAACTTGTTCGTAGGTTTCCTTCCAGGGGATGGCACTAATATATTCAAAATTAACAGAGAGATATCCTTGGTTTTCCCCCGTGGGAACAAAAGACTGGTAATCATTATTGTAACCGAAACGGGAATCTCCCACGCGATCGCCCCATGCGGCAATAACCTGGTATTTATACCCTGCTGGCAATACTAAATCATCAACTATTTCATACTCCCTGTATTGCTTCTTCTGCTCTTCTGGGGATAAATCAACGGTTTTCAGGGGAATAGCACCTTTAATTGGCTCAAAAGCAAATGATGATTTTCCTGAGGATATAACAGACTGATTGGTAATTTGGCGGTCACATCCACCCAAAGAATTGAGGGTTAATGCTCCTGCACTCCCTGCCATTAATAGCAAAAAATTTCTACGTTTGATACTCATCAGCCTTTTTTATCACACCCTATCCGTCATTGAACCAAAACTAGATTTTCAGGATGTCTGATTGTTAATGTAATCCTGAAAGATTAAGAATAGATTAATGCCCAGCTATTATTTTATTGTTGATTAAACCGCACAACCATTACCTCAAGCATCACAATTATGTATGATTAAGCACTGTGTTGCTGAATACATGAATCAGCCAAGCATGAAATTATATTGTCGAGATTATTTATTGTCAAGAAAGAATGAGGATATTTGTCTGCGAACAATATGGATTGCCTATTGCCTATTGCCTATTCCCTACCTCCACCAAGGGAATTAGGATTTTCAACCTCAAATCCTTGCATCTGGTATTTTTTGCGGGTAAAAAAATAGAAACCCATAGGCTGTAACTATTGCCTATTGCCTATTGCCTATTCCCTACCTCCACCAAAAGACTTTTTGCTGCAAGCCCTTGGATAGAAATCGGGGATCTGAAAATCCGCTCTGAATTGAGGCGTAGGTTAAATTGAAGTGTTAGATGAAAATATGCGATCGCATTACAATTTCTGATGTAAATGATTAGGTTAAATCTAATTTCATTTCATTGGTACTAGAAAAACCAAGACTAGAATAAACTGGTTTCCCTAAAGGGGAAGCATGAAGTATGGCTCTGGTGCAACCTATGGCTTTGAGATGATTAATATTCATACCCATCAATTGCTTGGCAATTCCTTGATTTCTATGGGGTGGTTCCACATAAACACCCCAAATATAGCCATATCTACGGTAATTATCAGTCAAAATGTGGGGGTATAAACCTGCAAATAATTGACAGCCAGCCGAAGCGATCACTTTCCCTGACGACTCAGCCACAAATGCTTGGTAGGATAATTCCTGACGAGCGCGGTTGATGAATTCTACAGTTTCATCTAACCATTCAGAAATAATATTTTCCGGAGCCACTTGATTATCTTGCCACATATAGCAAAAGTGTTCGGCTATTAGTGAATCTTCCTCAACTCTGGCTTGCCGATAATTGATATTTTTTGGTACAGGCATGATTTAGTGAATTTAGAATTTAGAATTTAGAATTTAGAATTAAATTCCCTCGGTATGAACGGAAGTAACGCCTTTACCCACTCACTACTCACTCACTCTGGGCGGGGAAACCCCGCCCCTACTCCTTCACTCCCCACACTCCCCACACTCCCCACACTCCCCTCTCCCTTGCTCTAGAACCCTGTAAAAGCTGACATCGTTGCTTTTGATGATCATTTTCTCAGTTGCATGGAGGTTAGGGTGAAAAAAAATATAGGGGTTTTCAGTTGAGTGTAGACACGCAGCAGCTTCGGTGTAGGGTAGTACACAAATTTTACAATTAAATTGTATTGCACCCATATGAGCAACACTATTGTTAAAAAATAATTAATTAGTTGTGTATAAAACAAAAATGCACTTAGGATTTAAGTGCAATGTATAGGTATTCCATTTTCACGTAATGTCAATGTACAACTAGATATTGGCTTATTTTTAGTATTATCTACTGATATATGTTGTGTAAAAAACGACTTCATCGCTGATCCTTCAAGAACGTTGACCAGTGACTATATATGCTACTCGTTGACCAATATTTGTCGCATGATCCGCCATCCGCTCTAAACAGCGAATTGCTAAACCCAATAATAAAATAGGTTCTACCACACCTTGGATATTTCTTTGGGAAGCTAGGGTTTGATATAAACGCTCGTAGGAGTTGTCTACATCATCATCCAATTCCTTCATCCTCTTGCCACTAACCTCATCCAATTCCGCTAATGCTACCAAACTAGTGGCTAACATAGTTTGGGCTTGCTGGGACATGATCGCAACCTCCGGCAAACAAGAATGGGGAGGATAGGGAAAGTTCTTCACGGCAATTTCCCCAATATCCTTGGCATAATCGCCAATTCTTTCCAAGTCTCTGACCAATTGCATAAAAGCACTCAAACAGCGTAGATCGTGGGCTACGGGTGCTTGTAAGGTCATAATAGCAGCGCAATCAACCTCTATTTGCTTATAAAAGCGATCGATTTGCTTATCTAACAGGGGGAGTTGCTCCGCTGCTTGTAGATCCCGGTCAAATAGAGCTTGATGACTCAGGCGGAAAGAACGCTCTACCAACGCTCCCATGCGTAAAATGTCCTGTTCGATGGCTCTAATTTTTTTGGTTAACTGGGGCCTGCCAGAATTGTCATCATAAAGGAGTGATTTAACACCAGTAATTTCAAACATAGATCAAATATAAACATTTTTTTAAATATAGTCCTAGGTCAATGGATTTGCCACCTCCTGGGACAGTAATATTTGCAACTTTGCACCACCAGTATGGGGATCGTTCATAGCCTGAATAGAGCCTCCGTGGGCGACAATAATTTGCTTGACAATCGCTAAACCTAACCCACTTCCCTCCATCACTGCGCTGCCGTTCCCATTTGTTGTTTGGAAACGGGCGCGGGATTCATCTCCTCGGTAAAATCTTTCAAACACATTGGGTAAATCTGAGTCTGCAAAACCCTCCCCAGAATCAATGATATTTATTCCTAGTAACTGTCGATCATTTTTGATTATAGTTTCGGTATTAATATAAATACTTCCACCATTAGGACTATATTTAATCGCATTATCGAGTAAATTTAGAAATACCTGATACATTCGGGATTTATCGACATTAATTAAGATATTTTCGCAATCTGTATCGGATATTTGAACTTGTCGGTGTTTCGCTAATGGTTCTAGGGTTTCCCAAACAGAATGAATTAGCGATCGCAGTTCTATGGTTTGACAGTGTAAGTTAATACTGGTGGTAGTTTCGAGTTGAGTTAATTCTAACCAACTTTGGACTAAATGAATCAAGCGATCGACTTCTTGTAATAGCCGATTCACCAAGCGATTAAAGGGAGCATCTAAGCGAGCTTGCAAAGTTTCCACCACCAGACGAATGGATGTTAGGGGGGTCCTCAGTTCGTGGGCTAGATCGGAAAAAGCGCGATCGCGAGCCTTGTTAACCTCCAAAAGTGGTTGCAGGTTTTCTAGGAATACAGCTACCTCTCCATTTGCCAAAGGGAAACTGGAACCTCTAATGGTTAAAGACTTTATATTAGACACATCTGCTTCATGATCGCAAGATGGGTGATACACCCATTTTCCCACCTGTGACTGTTGGCGATCGCGGGTTTGTTCAATTAACCGATCTAATTCGTAAGAGCGTACTAATTCCAACAATAACCTCAACTGTCCTGGTTGCCACCTTTGTAGACTCAGCATTTGTTTTGCTTGTTGATTACACCATAGCAATTGATTGTCTTCATCTACGTGCAAATATGCTATTGGTGCTACATCCAGTAAATTTTGGTAATTATAGACCTCTTGCTGTAAACTTAATTGCTGCTGTTCTAACAAAGTAATCTGATGGTGTAATTGAGGAATTAAGGGTAGCTCTATGCTAGAAAAACGGTGTGCAAAATTTTTCGGTACTTTTCCTAAATAGCGATCGGTGTGTACCTTTTGCCACATCCAGAAACCGAGACCTAGAGCTAAACCTGCCAAAAATAATAGTAGCTGCATTATATTAGCTAGTTACTATCCATCAAGTAACACGTAACGACTATCCAAATCTATAACCAAAACCGCGTATAGTGACAATATATTCTGGACGACTGGGGTCTTGTTCTAATTTTTCTCGCAACCAGCGAATGTGAACATCCACAGTTTTACTATCTCCCACAAAATCTGGTCCCCACACTCGATCCAGTAGCTGTTCCCGAGACCAAACCCTGCGGGTGTAACTCATAAATAATTCCAATAGACGAAATTCTTTCGGTGATAAATTGACTTCTTCACCCCTGACTAATACCCGACATTCCCGGGGATACATAGTAATATCCTTATATTCTAGGATTGGCTCTGGCGTAACACTCAAACGTTGACGACGTAGTAAAGCACGACATCTAGCCACTAACTCCCTCATACTAAAAGGCTTAGTTAGGTAATCATCTGCTCCTACCTCTAATCCCAGTACCCTATCTGTTTCACTACCTTTGGCACTCAAAATCAAAATTGGTATGGGGTTACCTTGATATCTCAGTAAACGACAGATATCTAGTCCATTGATTTGCGGTAACATCAAATCGAGAACAACTAAATCAAATGTATTTTCTCCTGAATTCGATTCAGAATTAGCCAGACATTCCAAAGCTGCTCGACCATCGGCAACTGCCATCGTCACATAACCTTCCTCTTCTAATGCTAAAGCGATGGTTTCTCGTATCAACTCCTCATCTTCTACCACAAGAATGCGGTTGGTAGTATTGATACTTGCTTTAGAAGTATATTGGACTGCTTCACTGGTATACATTGATATCAGGGTACTTGTTTGAGTTTTTGTTGTATCACCACAATTATCCAATTATTTCGTAAATCTATCTAGATGTTCAGGGGAGATATTTTCTAGAAATTATTTACCTCAACATTTCTCCAAAAATCAATGTAGAAATGTAAACTTATCTCTGCAATCAGCCATTCCTACCCTTCTTTAGTTTAGCGTTGCCTGGAATATAAACTTAGGCACCTTAAACTCTGGCATTACTGAATCGGGAACATCCCCATTTTTCAAAAGTATGCGGCAGTGGGAGCCGGAAAGCTCCTTTGATATATAAAGCGGGCAAGATGCCCCGTAAAGCCTACGGCATAGCTAAGCGCAAGGCGCACGCTAACGCGTACCGCAAGGTCGTCCGTAGGACTTACGCTTACCGCGGAGCGTCTCTGAAAGAGTTAGTCGCTACAACGGGGGGAACCCCCCTACGGGTTCGGTAGTTGTTCATGGGGGAAACCCCCAAGACCACACTACCTCACCGCAACGCGCTTCTCTTTGCACTACAAACTTATATCTTGACACCACCCCAAAGTATATAGTACAAATATACTATATACTTTGAAGACTAGGAGAAATTCAGCCTAGCTCAGTTGTGGCGGTTAAATATTCGTCTTATTTGGAGGCAATATGGCTATAGTTTCAGCATCACAAGCTAGCAAGCAAGAGATAATGCAAGCTTTTCAGCAAATTGTTGCGGAGCAGAAAAATTTAGCATCAAAGATAACAACAAAAGAGCAAGAGGCAGAGAAGGGAAAAAATCAAGAAATTATTGAAGTTGCTGCTACTTATACTGTTGATAGTATCGTCAAGGGTATAGCAGATTTACAATTAGAGTTTGGCGGTATTATTAAAGATTTATCGGAAAAAGTAAGTCAGGAAAATTATAAGTTAGATGAATTAAATAGAGCTATAGAATTTGAAAATAAATATTTAAAAGAGCTGGAAAAAATTAGAATTGTTGCAGATGTAGTCGATGTTTTAACAAAAGAGCATCAAGAAAAGATTACAACCTTAGAGCAAGAGATTGCTGCCAAGCAAGAAATATTAGGGCAAGAAATTAACCAAAAGCGTAAGGATTGGGAAAAAGAGCAATCTGATTTTGAAGTAAAATTAGAAGCTGATAACAATGCTTTAATCAAAGAGCGTAATTTAGAGAATGAAGAATATGAATATAAATTAGAAAATACCTCTAAAATCAATGCTAATGCTTACGAAGCAAAAAAACGTAATTTAGAAAGAGAATTACAAGAGGAGACTGAATTAAAAGAAAAAGATTGGTCAGAACGAGAGAAAAACTTAAATGAGAATAAGAAAGTATTTGCTGAATATCAACAGAAAATAGCATCTTTCTCTAATGAGTTAGAAGAAGCAGTAAAGAAAGCCAGAGAAGAAGCTATTAAAGAAACACATAATAAGGCAAAGGTAGAGGCAGATTTATACGAAAAAGAATGGCAAGGCACCAAGCAAAGTTATGAACTAAAAATTCAAGCATTAGAAGAAAATATAGAGAAACAAGCAGAGCAGATAGAGAATATTTCTGCTCAATTACAATCTGCTTTACAACAAGCTCAAGACTTGGCAATGAGAGCTTTTCAATCTTCTACCCAACCAACAATAAGTAATAAGTAATAAGTAATAAGTATTTTGCCTCTCCCAGATATTTTTTCGTTCACCCCAGGCTGACACTGCTCAATTGAGCTTCGCCGAATACTGAACACCGAACGGCAACAGTGAAGTGAGATTTTTCGCCTAAATCAAAAATAATCATCACTAAAGATTTGGAAATTTAATTATGGCAAGTAGAAAACCAAATGCTAAGAATACCAAAGCTGAAATTCTTCAAGCATACGAAGAATTGCTCAAGGAAAAAGCTGCCCTCAAATCGCAAATTAACCAAAAGATAAAACCCAATTCTACTAATCAAACTTCCAGAACAGAGATAAACATGTCTACAAATCAGCCTACTAATATTCAACAAAAAATGAATTTTATTATTGATGGATTAGCAAAAATTCAATTGGGTTTTGGTAGTGCTGCAAGTGAATTATCAGAGCAACTGAGTACCCAGGCATCTAAATTAGCAGAAATTCAAGACAATATAGCTAATGAAGTAGAAGAGTTAAAAAATTTGCATAATTTAGAGATTTCAGAAAATACCTTGGATAGCCTGATCCAAGCCTATGAAGATAATTCTAAAGTATATCAATCAGAATTTAAGAATCGCTCGGAAACTTTATTACATGAATTACAGACACAAAGTTATGCTTGGCAAAAAGAACAGGAAGAATATCAGCAGAGTATCCAAGAAAGAAATGATAATCTGCATAAAAATCGTCAAAGAGATGCAGCAGAATACAAGTATGATTTAGAACTCCAGCGCAAACTGGAAATGGATAAATATCAACAACAGCAAAAAGAATTATATAAACAACTGGATGAATATCAACAGGAAATAGAAAAACAGTGGGCAGAAAGAGAAAAAACTATTGCCACACAAGAAGAACAATATGAAGAATGTAAATCTAAAGTAGAATTATTTCCGAAGGAAAAAGAAGCAGCTATCAAAAAAGCCACCGAACAAGGCAAAGGAATTGCCCATTATCAAGCAAAAGTTAAGTCAGATCTATATGCCAAAGAAGTAGAAGGACAAAAGCGTTTTTACGAACAAAGATTGCAGTCTTTAGAAGCAACAATTACCAATCAAGAAACAAGAATTACAAATCTATCTACACAACTCGAATCCGCCCTCAAGCAAGTCCAAGATTTGGCTGTGAAAGCAATTGAAGGTTCTGCTAATGTAAATTCATACCAAGCAATGAAAGAAATTGCCTTAGAGCAAGCTAAAGGACAAAGTAAAACTAAGTAAGTAACTGGATCAAATTAAAGATAAAACCTCACCCCCAGCCCCTCTCCTTATTAAGGAGAGGAGAGCTGTCAGGCAGTGTGAGATAAAGTCTTACATTTAATTACACCTACCTCCTTAATACCATTTTGGATTTTAGATTTTAAATGTGAGATTTTCGATTGATAATCACTTTTTGTGTCTGTGTTCTATAAATTCATCTGTCGGATTTTTTGCAGATAGTATAATACATATTAGTAATTCTAAATCATTTGAGAGGAATAAGAACCCCGACTTTTTGGAAAAGTCGGGATTCTGGATATGTGAATTCTAGTAATTAGATACTAGTCAATATTTATTGATTGGGGACCGCTAGATTTACCATTGTGTGCCTCAGTTGTGGCAGATGTATTAGTACTAGAAGTGCCTTGTTGATTCAACCAGTTTTTGACAGGATCGTCGTTCAGATTGAGTCGCAGTACGCCGGATACAAAACCACCCATAAATGAAACTGGGTGCTGAGTAAGTTCTTGAAATAGTGGTTTTAACTCATTTAAAAACATAAATAACCTCCTGCCACTGAAAAATTATCAGCCACTAATTTATCCTAACTTGAAAATGGTTGATAGTTGTTAGTTGATGGTTGACAGCTTAGGTGTGGGAGCCGCAGTCGAGGTATTTTCATGCTTGGTGATGTACAAAGGTTCATGGGGGACTAGCTTGAAAATAGGGAGTTCGGAGTTCGGAATTCGGAGTTCGGAGTAGGGGCGGGGTTTCCCCGCCCAGAGTGAGGGAATTATTTTCATCGACAGTTTGTGGACAAAATATTGTCCATGTAGACGCGCGAAGCGCGGCTTAGAGCAGAGTGGGACTAGCTTGAAAATAGGGAACTCTTAACAGGGAAATTCACTGCTTTTGGTTCTAGTAGAATTAATTGGGAGTTTCTTCCGGCATCATGCACTTATCAGAATCGCAACCCGCAGGTCCTGCTTCCAGTAATTCACCAGTATCATAATGGCTGAGTGCAGTGTGAAAATCATCAGTTTGCCGACGTTTTTCCACCTCTTGCATTAATTCCTCATACTGCTGCTTACTTATAGGCTCAAAGGGTAGACGGGGAAAAGTTTGATGATCATCAAATCGAGCTAACAATGCAGCACTAATGTAACCTTCATCGTCACGGATGGCTTCATAAATCCGAGTACCCAGGGACTCCACCTCATTTTCCCGCAATTCGATGGTTGCAGAGGTATTGTGAGCTGTATAAAACTTCTGTACCTGCATGTAGAAGTCCATTTGAGCCAAAGCACTGAATTTACTGATATCAATGGTATCAGCACCTGGTAAATCTGCCCAAGGTACGGCTACGGGTATTTCTACCAGCCATTCCGTACACCGGGGATCGAAAGGATCGTGGAGTAAATTACCATTGTCATCCTTATCCGCCTGGGAAGGCACAATGTTGTAACCATATTCCAAACAAGCCAAGGCTACGGGATCGTTTTTGCGGAAAGTAATCCGGCGGATGAATCTTTGGGCTTTGGGAGGATGCCATCCTGGAGAAGCACCAGTTAGTAAAGACTTGGTGCCGCTAGGCTGGACTGTAGTACAGCGATTGGGAGGTTTGATGTTGTGTCTATTGCAATAATCCCAGACTACGCGATGCACAATATCTTGCCAACGACTGAGATATTCTTGCTCTTTGTGTTTAAAGGTTAAGCCTTCTGGTGTTTCTGGTCTACCTTGCTCCCACCAACGCAACCAATCTACCCCAAAAGCACGCACAAAGAAATCAAACAAGCCAGTAAAGGATACACCCACAATCGGATCTAATTCCCGGCTGTATTGATAGCGGGGTTCTACAAATTTATGGTTTAACAATACGGCTACGGATAAAGCACCAGCAGTAAATGCTTCTTCCTGTTCTTGATCGTTTTGGGGATCGATTTGATTTAAGTGTATTTCCGCAAGATTGCAATTTCCAGTCAAAGTATTGCCAAAAACTCCCTTATGATGTTCAGGTTCGTTAAAGCAGTAAGTATCGTGTAGTCCTGGTAATTCTTCAACACTATTGACAATTTGCCACTTGCCCTTATACTTAGGTGACTGACCTTTACTGATATCCAAACGCTGACAAGGAATTTCACCACAGTCGGTAATTTGCAAGTAATATAAATCTCGACTTCTCACGCCCAAATTAGTTACAGCACCCTTATGGGCACAAAGATTTAAGGATGAGCGAATGCCACATTTGGTGAGTAATAACTGGATGCGATAAGCACGCTCGTAATCAGAGATATATACTCTAATTCCATTACTGTGAGTATTTGAGCCATCTGTATCCGCCAGACCAGCGATAAAATGTAAAATTGCTTGGCGATTCCAACTAGCTATCAGATTTATTGCTTCTGGATTTGTTTTTAATGACTTTAACAACTCTCCAGAAAACCCAATCTCAGTTACATCTGTAAAAGCTGGCAAATAATCATATTCTCTTGCTGGGGATTTATTCCCAACTACTGCTAAAGCAGCTTTCTGATTATATAACCTAATCTTGGCATTATTTTTCTGGTCTGTAGTTCCATCACCTACAGCTACACCCAAAGTATAAGCATAACTGGGATCTATGCCTATCCCATCTGTATACTCAATAGTAAAAGGTTGGGTATGGATGGCATACTTACTAACATCCATCAAGTCTTTTGTTTGGACTTCTTTGTAGTTTTTGTTGAACCTATCTTTCACAAAGAAGCGATGATATTCGGTGGCATCCAAATAGGTTCCGTCTCCAAATCTAACTCGATAGAGTTTGCGGTTATTACCTGTTTTTAATGGTGTAACTTTACTCCATCTTTCACCATTCCAAATCTCTACTTCGCACCCAATTAAATCTTTAATTTTGTGCATTCCATCCCTAGTGATCATTAGGGTATCACCACTAACGCAGTGAAAATTACTGCCAATAATTTCACCGCAATTATGAGCAACAACTCCATTGGCATCAAACCGCGAGACTGCTGGTACAGTACAATCAAAAACTTCCTCTACACCATCAGGTATAATTTCTTTGATTTTTACAGTAAACCGTTCACGATTTGGTTTTCGTTTGTATCTGCTCAGTAATTCTTGTACTTGTTGAGCTTTTTTAGGTTCCTGGAATCCAACAATCTCCTGGAAAACATACAGATTATCATTGGATATTACTAGCTCATGTTGCGTTTTACAAAAATAAGGAGCAAGTTCACGATTACTATCAGGAAGGCAACGATAACCCTCTGAACGACTTTCTTGATAAATAGTGGAAATAATGCCTAATCGTGCCAGCATTCTTTGAACAATTTTCAAAGTTTCCAGGTTGCTTTGTGCAAGTCTGACACTAACACCCTTTTGCTGAGTTCCTTGAACGCTACCATCAGCATCAAATAAACCCCTAAGAAAGCCACGATAAAATTCATAACTAGCTTGCTCCACTTCGGGAGTAATCACCTTCAGATGTTGATATAAGCCAAAGGAGTTCGCAAGCTTTGCCAAATTTGCTGAACTTACCTCGTAGTATTTGTTATTGCTGTTATAACATCCTTGGAGATTTTGTGAGTAGCAAGGGGATTGCGGTAGATTATTCACCAAGGCTAAAGCATACTCTTTCATTTCAACTTGAGTATCTCCCCAATATCTCAGTTTAGCTTGATAGGAGTAATTAGACTGGTTTGCAGAAAAACAGCCATCTCCGAGGAAACTTCCTAACAGCCATCCTTCATCAAAACTACCCACACCATCCCAAGGCAGTAGATTTCGATGATTGTGAACCATAATATAGTCGCCGGGGTTCAAATTTTGAGTTTCTACCCATTCGGTGTATTGTTTTTTCTGTGTTTGAGCAGTTACCTTCAGTAGTTGATGGTTGCCAGTCAAGCGCAATTCGTAACCCTCTTGAGTTACAACTTTAAAAATTGGCTTGACCCCAGTAAAAAAGAAGCCATCTTTCGTAGTGCTAAAAAGCTCTCCATCAACATAAACAGATTGCTGTGTGCCAATTAAATCTTTAACTTGTCGCGCACCTTGTTCTGTATGAATCCAAGTATCACCAGTAATGCACGGGTTAAGCCCATACCTACCCAAACGATGCTCTAATTCCTGAGCATCCATATTGGGATAGCGTTTCTGTATCCACTCCTTGGCTTTACCTTGCTCGTAAGCCTGTAAAAATTCAACCTTTAACCCAGAGGAGGAAAACAAATCATTATTTGCCCTGACTAAAGCTTCACCAGCCCACTGAATTGCACCTTCTCCACTGTAATATTGTTTACGAACAGCATTAATACATTCTTCTAAGGTAGGCTTTTGATGGAACACCCTGGTATGGTTGGCCATTCGTAAAGCATCCCGTTCCGGATCGATGCGCCAGTTACCTTCTGCGTCTTGTTGCCATAAATTAGCCTTGGCATCAGCAAATAAATTGTCGTCGCTGATCCCTTGACGAATACCTGCCGAGTTGTGGGTGAGATAACCATCGCAATAGAAGCAATGGGCTGACTCAACTTCGATATCATAGGTTTGGATGTGATCGTAACTACCCAAACCTTTGAAAGTAACAGGAATATCTAAAGAGATATCCGACTCAGCAATATAGCGTTCATAATTAGCGTCAACAGTTCGAGAACCTTGGAAGCCCATTTCTCTCATTTCACTGTAGGTGTAAGCTGCCCGCATAATTGCACCGGGAACCGTGAAACCATACATTTTCAAGCCTTCCCGAATTTCACCTTTGAGTGAATGGGGCGCGATGAGGTTGTTGTAGCGAGATTTTAGGGCTGGAAGTTTGAGATTATATTTGGCTTGCCATCCGGCTTTTTGTGGCACTGTTATGCTGATTCTACCTGCAATACCCAAACTCGAAAGAACTACTCCCACTTGTCTAACAAAATTACGATAAACAGTTGTAATCAAGTGGGGTGGACGATTGTTGACACCACCATCGCTATCCATTAAACCAGCTAAATAGGCAGCGCGGATATCAATAGAACCCTGCAAGATAAAACTAGGAACTTGGAGGGGGACGTTTGGTTGCTTGATGTATTTGTGGAAATATTCAGCCAAGCGAATTGAGCTACAAATTGATTTTGCGGTGTTTTCGCCTTTGGTAATGCCGTGGGATGCAGACAGCCCAAATAAGGATAGTGCCGCGTCAATCTTGTCTTGGATTTTTGCAGTTAATTCTGCATACTCGCTATTCATCGACCACTCAACCCGTCCGTAGGGTTTGTTGTGTTTGTTACGACCCAGTGCTACATAACCATCACCGTGGGTAAAACCAATTAACCAAGCGACTTCAGGTGTGAGAGCGGGTATTTGAAATTTTTTGGCTGTGCGACTTTGGCTTGGTCTGGTTGACGTGAAATCCTCTGGAAGTTGGGTGACAGTACCGGGGAGAATTTGGGTACTGTGCATGAGGCGATCGCCTGCTTGTAAACTGTTGACATATTTCCAAATAATACCACCCTGAGCATCTCCTAGTACTGCTTGTCGGTGGTTTAAAGTTGCTCTGGGGTAAGTAGCATTAGTTTCAATTTCGTAAACATCTTGGAAACCTTGGTCAAATTTATTAATAACTCGTCGGAATCCTAAAGGTGTTTGTACTAAGTCACCTACTTGCACATCACGGATAGGTACAAGTCCTTTAGCTGTATGCACTAAAGCATCTTCTGGAAGACAACGGCGAATATTGCCTGCAACAATTGTTACAGCAGCTTCATCTATCAAGAGACAGCATTCCACAGAATTTAGTTGTCTCCCCACAGCTTTATTGAGGATAGAGGCGCAACGCTGATAAAGTCCAGGTAATTTCACTGGGTTGGCAACACCACCAAAACCTTTGAGAGTTTCCCCCGCTTGACGGACATCGCTGAGATTAACCAGGACTTGAACCTCTCCAGAAAATTCCTCACTGGCGGCTAACTCCAATAGGGTTTGATAGGATTTTACCCAACCTTGGCGACTATCACCAACATAGATGGTAACTGTATTGCCCTCAATTTTGACCTCTGTCTCCTCCCGGCGTAAATCCTGGGGTGTGGAACCAATTTCCCCTTGCATGGTGATATTTAAAGGATTACGGATGGGTGGTAGTTGAGAAATATACTTTGGTTCCAGGATAGCCCCAGTTCCGGCACCCATCATGGCCAAATCCATCATTAACCCAAAAGCTCGCCAATCTTCCAGGTTGGTGGAAGTGCAGTTATACCCCCCGGAGAAGTTACTAGGCTTGGCAATCCAATCCGTGCCTCCTACCCATAACCAGCGCCCGCTAGCCAGGGATTTTAAGCCACGCTGCATCCGGACAATAATGTCTGCTTCAGTGCTAGTTAGCTTACCCAATTCTACCAAGCCTTGGATCGTGCGATCGCACACCTGTGGCCATGTTTCCCGCAGACCAGCTTGAATACGGCGGCTGTAGGTTCTAAAAAACACAGGATTGGCTGCTGGAGCCGTTTCTGGAAATTGTGTTGCACTCTGGTGTTTTCTCTCAAGCTCTCGAACCATAATTCCAATTCAGGACTTTGTTGCTTTTCGACAGATTATGACTATACGCCAAGAATATGTAAGGGTAAAAGATTGTCAAATTTTCAATTTTACGCTATCAGTATGGCTAGGTGAAATGTTAAGATAACAAAAATGCCTCTTGCCCCTTGGCGATCGCTCATTAGCCGTGCCCTACATCGCAATCGTAGTCTGGTTTATGCCCGTTACTTCCAATTAGCAACGGTTCAACAAAATGGTCGCCCTGCAAATCGCACGGTGGTTTTTCGGGGTTTTTGGGAACAGACAAATAAGTTAAAAATTATCACAGACAGCCGCAGCCAAAAGTTTACGGAGATTCAAGAACAACCTTGGGGAGAAATTTGTTGGTATTTCCCTAAAACCCGTGAACAATTTCGCCTGAGTGGGGAAATTACTATGGTTAATAGTAATCATAGTCACAACGACCTCCAAAAAGCCCGTCACTCAACTTGGCAAGAAATATCAGATAATGCTCGCAT
>JASJCJ010000110.1 GCA_030066045.1 Calothrix sp. MO_167.B12 | reverse complement strand
GCTACTTTTTAGCTAGTTATTAATAGTAAACACCTCAAAGCCTTATTGTTGCGTACAAACTAACTACCTTTGCGGTTTGGCGATCGCAGTTAAAAAGGTAGTGATAGTAAGACTTTGGTTGTTTCCGGAGATGTCTAATAGGGAACAGTGAAGGCTTGTGGCTGGGGAGTCAGGAAGAGACGCACCAGACGCGGAGAGGGGGAGACGCACTCCTCCACCGATGTGGTGGGGGTTTGAGGTGCCCACCAATCGGCAGCCACCAAATCGCAGATTTTGATGGGGGACTCAAACCCTTGGGGCTTATCGCCCCGTGTCCGGGGCTTGGGACACAGAGCGCTCCGCGTCCCCGTGTCCCCGCTTAAGCGCGTCATCCGGTTGAACCCAGCACCAACCCATACCGCCAAGAACGGAAGAGACGACCCTCACAGTTGACTGTTCCCTCTCCTGTTGGCGCAGTCACCCGCTCAAGGGCTAGAAATTTGAGAAACAAGAACCCCGACTGTTTCTAAAAGTCGGGGTTCTGAGGTCATAAATTCTCACAAATCAGTATGAATGCGATGGTTTCAACTGAGGAAATGTAGTTGAGTTGCCACCATACTAATTACATGGCGGGTAAGGGGAAGACTATCAATTACCATTCCCAAACACAACAACATCATGTAGGAGATGGAATAGAGAAACAAACCCCTGGCTAGGTTTTTATCATCGGGATTATGCAACAATTGCCAAGCCTTGTAAATAAATACACCACCTAAATAAACTGCGATCGCAGCGTACACAATGCCGGTTTCCTGTAGGGGATATACCAGTAATAGAGTTGCACCGACGGTGATTAAGGTATAAGCCCAAATTTGCCTAACTGTAGGTAAATTACCAGCAATTACTGGTAACATAGGTACGCCAACTTTTGCGTAATCATCCCTAATCATCAGAGCTAAAGCCCAGAAATGGGGTGGTGTCCACAGAAAGACAATGGCAAATAATAACCATGCCGTCCAGCTTAAGGTATCGGTAACTGCTGCCCAGCCTACCAATGCCGGTATTGCTCCTGCGGCTCCGCCAATCACAATATTTTGAGTGCTGTGGCGTTTTAGCCAATGGGTATAGACTAAAACGTAAAAAACGATGCCTGACATCGATAAGACAGCTGCTAAGAGGTTGGCAAACACTGCTAGTAAGGTAAAAGACATAGTTGCCAAGATAATGGCAAAAATCAAGGCATCTCGCGGCTGCACTCTCCCGGAGGGGATGGGACGATGACGGGTGCGCTCCATATCATAATCTATATCTCTGTCGTAGATACAGTTAATAGTTTGGGCACTAGCAGCAGCTAAAGTCCCACCGGCTAAAGTTACTAGCAATAACCACGGGTTTACTTCTCCCTTGGCAGCAATCCACATACTGCCAGCAGTGGCAATTAGTAGCAAGGGAATAATGCGAGGCTTAGTTAATTGGTAGTAGCTTTGTATTACTTCCAAAAAAGATTCATGGTGGCGAGAGACATTTGTCTCA
Source organism: Calothrix sp. MO_167.B12 (assembly GCA_030066045.1). GTDB lineage: Bacteria > Cyanobacteriota > Cyanobacteriia > Cyanobacteriales > Nostocaceae > Calothrix_A. The sequence continues at coordinate 22,214 of JASJCJ010000110.1, read as the reverse complement.
ATCATCTTGGCACTGGTTCCTTATGTTTCAATAAATTACGTATTGCGGTTCAGCCTTCATGTGGGGTCTGAACTAGTTGAAGAGGAAAATTATTTCTCTTGTACGGTTGCAATCTTTGCCTTGACACTTTCTATGGCGAAAGGCAGGAGGTAGCAAATCAAAGATGCAGTGGCTGATTGGAGAGTAGGCTTGTGATTGAGATTCTGTTATTAGGCCTAAACTTCCTGGCTACTGCTATATAAATTTTTATTAGTAATTGCTAATGGCTACTGTTAGCCATTAGCAGGAACGCCACAGCATTAAGTACAACCACTGCATTACCAATTCCGTTATGAATTGGATACAGATGTTTGTTCTGTTGTAGCACTTGCTGTGGTTTCTAAGGGGTAAGAGTTAATACTATTGTTGGTATAGGAGTCACGTAGGGAGAGGACTGATAATACCACCAAAGTACCTAATAAACAAGCACCTACAGCTTGGTGAGTCACGGTAAGCGGTTCTACTTGCAGGTGTAACCGAAATGTCGCAACTCCCAAGAGAATTTGTAGTATTAATAATCCACCAGCCATATTTGCCAGTCGTCGCAAAGCTGGATGTAATGCTGGTGTACGCCAAGAGAGCCAAACTACTGCCAAGGTTGCCACTGTTGGCGGTACCAAGCCCAAAATATGGCTATACATGACAGTACAGAGTTGATAACCGGCAAAGCATTGATGCAGTGCCCAGCGAGAACCTACTAAAGCACCTAATATACTTTGTAAGTAAACTAAAATAGCAGCCATTACACCTACCCAAGGCAATTTACCCACACTTCCAGTTCCTTGATAAGGAGTTAGTGCTGTGCCAATGGTTAATAGGGTGATAAAGAATAACAGTGCCGTTCCCAAGTGAGCAGTAACAATATCAAACCGCAATAGTTGGGTAACGGTAAGTCCGCCCAACACACCTTGGAAAACGATTAAAAACAGGGCAAAAGTGGATGCCCAAGGCAACCATTTTGGTAAAGATTTACGGTGCCACCAGGATAATCCTAGCAGTGCGATCGCGCTGAAGCCAATCAATGCTGCATCCAACCGATGAAACCATTCCAGAAATACCTGAAAATTCATTTGTTTGGTTGGTACCAATTCCCCATAGCACAGAGGCCAATCCGGGCAAGCGAGTCCAGCATTCATCACGCGGGTGGCACTGCCTATTGCCATCAAAATCAAGGTGGCTACACACATCCTCCACACCAAGCGACGAATTTTATCCTGGGGCACTTGCTGCTGTGCTACTGCTACATTTTGTTGTTCTAGGACAAATTCGTTCATGAAAGATACCTTATGTTCGCTCTTGGTCGAGCTATCAGATTTGCATTCCCACGATTTTTAGCGTTGACCCATCTCTACCCTAGCGCATAGTCCAGGTTTAGATCCGGGAACTAACTTATACTGGGAATCAGCTAATCGTAGTTTTACTCTGACCCTTGAGGGATTTTTCTGGTTGTCACATCCAGGTTTATTCTACTGGCTGTGAAGTGCTATAGTTCCCCAATGGTCTGCACTTGATGAATGCTGGTGTATCGGCATATAGAAGCCATTTTTGACCGTTGAGCCAGAGAAACGCTACCAAAAAAATTAATAAAAATTTCCGTATCTAGTCATAAATATCCAATTACCTGGACTACCTTGGTAATTGGGCAAATATGTTTGATAAAACCTAGTAAAGTCATTAACTTTTTTAACCGTGAAAATTCCCAGTTCCATTTGGACATTACTAATTGGCATCCTGTTGACCTTAGTCAGCCTCTGGTATGGTCAAAATCATGGGCTCCTGCCAGTTGCTGCCTCGGAAGAAGCTACTCTAGTAGATGGTCTGTTCAATACAATGATGACCGTCTCTACAGGTATATTTCTGATTGTGGAGGGAGTTTTAATTTATTGTGCCTGGAAATATCGGCGCAAGCCAGGTGACGATACAGATGGACCACCAATTGAAGGTAATGTGCCCTTAGAAATCCTCTGGACGGCGATCCCCGCAATTATTGTTTTAGGTATTTCTGTATATAGCTTTGATGTTTACACTTCCCTGAGTGGTGTTGATACCCATTCTGCACATCAAGCACCAATTACCCAATCAGCTCAATCCATGCCGGGGAGTGCTATGGCTGCGACTTTGAGCGATGCTCCCCAAGGAAATATTGCTCAGGGGGATATGATAATGCCAGTAGAGCAACGCCCACCTGCTGATGTTGTGGTTCAGGTTATGGGTTTGCAATATGCCTGGATTTTTACCTACCCGGAAACTGGAATTACTACTGGTGAGTTGCACTTACCAATTGGGAAGAAGGTGGAAATTCAAATGACTGCAAGTGATGTAATCCATGCCTTTTGGGTACCAGAATTTCGTCTCAAACAAGATGCGATCCCCGGTAGGGAAAGTGTATTTCGCTTTACACCCAAAGAAGAAGGAGATTATGCTCTGATTTGTGCTGAATTATGCGGTCCTTACCACGGTGCCATGAGAACCCAAGTAGTGGTGGAAACCCCAGAAGCTTTTGCAAAGTGGCAACAAGAGCAGTTGGTAGCCAGTCAGGACGAATTAAATAAAGCTGTGGCAATGAACCCAGGGGAAATATCACCAGATAAATTTCTGACCCCTTACACCCAAAAAATGGGTATTAACTCAGAAGTACTGCATCAAGTTCATAAATGAGTTGACAGTTGACAGTTGACAGTTGGCAGTTAGGAGTGCCAACACAAGGTGGGAAGTCACCTATTCATGCATTCAAAAGTATTAAATTCCTTAGCTATGAATGGAAGAAACAAGCCAAATCCTCTTGACTTCAGTCTTATGCCTTGTTTATTCGCAGCTAGGATTTACATAGCACTACGCAATTAGGTTAGGACAACGTGAGAATCTAAAATGAAGGCATAGTAAGCTTGTCCTTCCTACCCTCTGCCTCCTGCTATAAGTTTTGTAGTAGGAAATAACTAAACCATTAATACTTGAATCAATCATATGAGTCCCCAGATTTATCTGTGGGTTCAATCTAAAATCGAAAATCCAAAATTATATGACCCAAACACAGTTAGAACCCTCAGCCCCAAAGCCGGCTGAAAACTCACCTCATGAGGTGAGAAAATGGACAGACTACTTTACTTTTAATACTGACCATAAGGTAATTGCCGTTCAATACCTAGTTACAACCTTCATTTTCTACTGTATTGGTGGTGTTTTAGCTGACTTAGTCCGCACGGAATTACGCACACCAAGCCCGGATTTTGTCAGCCCGGAATTATACAATGGTCTATTTACTCTGCACGCCACAATTATGATTTTTTTGTGGATTGTGCCTGCAGGAGCAGGTTTTGCGAACTTCTTGCTTCCTTTAATGATTGGAGCCAAGGATATGGCATTTCCTCGGCTCAATGCTTTGGCTTTTTGGATTGTTCCTCCAGCAGGAATACTGCTGATAGCCAGTTTAATTGTGGGTGATGCCCCAGATGCTGGTTGGACTTCCTACCCACCCCTGAGCTTGGTAACAGGCAAGGTAGGGGAAGCTATTTGGATTATGAGTGTACTGCTACTGGGTACATCATCGATTTTGGGGGCGATTAATTTTCTCGTTACCATGATCAAGATGCGTACCCCCGGCATGACATTTAACAAAATGCCTTTATTTTGCTGGGCGATGTTAGCTACCTCGGCATTGGCATTGATTTCTACTCCGGTGCTGGCAGGGGCGTTAATTCTTCTATCTTTTGACCTGATTGCAGGAACCGCATTTTTTAACCCCACAGGTGGTGGCGATCCCATAGTTTACCAGCATATGTTCTGGTTTTACTCCCACCCGGCGGTATACATTATGATTTTGCCCTTCTTTGGGGTAATTTCTGAGGTGATCCCTGTTCATTCTCGCAAACCAATATTTGGTTATCAAGCCATTGCTTATTCTAGTTTGGCAATTAGTTTTCTAGGATTAATTGTCTGGGCACACCATATGTTTACCAGTGGTATTCCCGATTGGTTGCGGATGTTCTTTATGATTGCCACTATGATCATTGCCGTACCCACGGGGATCAAAATTTTCAGTTGGTTGGCAACTATGTGGGGTGGCAAAATCCGTCTCAACAGTGCCATGTTATTTGCAATGGGTTTTGTGGGTACTTTCGTGATTGGTGGTATTAGTGGGGTAATGTTGGCATCTGTCCCCTTTGATATCCACGTCCACGACACCTATTTTGTAGTTGCCCATTTGCACTATGTATTGTTTGGTGGTGCGGTGTTGGGCATCTTTGCCGGTTATTACCACTGGTTCCCCAAAATCACCGGAAAAATGTTGAATGAGTTTTGGGGTAAGTTACACTTTGTCTTAACAATTGTGGGTATGAATATGACCTTCTTACCCATGCACCAATTGGGATTGATGGGGATGAACCGCCGTATTGCCCAATATGATCCCCAATTTACAGACCTCAATCAAATCTGCACTTATGGCTCTTACATTTTGGCGGTTTCCACATTCCCCTTCATTATTAATGTGATTTGGAGTTGGATGTTTGGGGAGAAAGCAGGGGATAATCCTTGGCAGGCGCTCACCCTAGAATGGATGACTACTTCTCCTCCCGCCATTGAAAACTTTGAGGGACAGCCAGTAGTAAAAACTGGTCCCTATGACTATGGCATGGAACAAGAGGAAACAGATACAGCCATAGCAGATACGGAAACCGCAGTTGCAGCAAATCCTTAAGAATATCAGGTGCGTTTTTGAGAACTAGGTCACAGATTCCCGACTTTTGAATCAATATCCGCACATCATAGGGATTCCGAGGATAACAGTCGGGGATCTAATACTCAGCATTCAGCATTCAGAACCAATCATTTAATTAAAAATTCATGCAAGGTCAAACAATAGATCCGGGCAAAACTGCCCTCAATTATCATCACAGTGTAGCAGCAGAGGCTCATGAGGAACATCCAGACCATCGTTTGTTTGGTTTGGTTGTCTTCCTGATTGCGGAAGGGATGATTTTTATGGGTATGTTTGGAGCATATCTTACCTTTCGTTCTACCTTACCTGTATGGCCTCCAGTTGGTACTCCAGAAAGAGAATTATTGCTCCCTGGAATTAACACCATTATTCTGATTTCTAGCAGTTTTGTCATCCATAATGCTGATACAGCAATCAAGAAAAATAATGTTAAGGGAATGCAAATTTGGTTTGCCCTGACTGCCCTCATGGGTGCTATTTTCTTGATGGGACAAGTTTATGAGTACAGCCATTTAGAGTTTGGTTTGACTACCAACCTATATGCCAGTGCATTTTATGTATTGACAGGCTTCCACGGACTACACGTTACCATCGGTGTTTTAGCCATTTTAGCGGTATTGTGGCGATCGCTCAAAAAAGACCATTACAGTAGTGAAAAGCATTTTGGTATCGAAGCTGCTGAACTATATTGGCACTTTGTTGATGTAGTTTGGATTGTGCTGTTTCTTTTGTTATATCTGCTGTAACTTTTAATTCACTACAAGCCATCCTTCCAACCCCACTAGGGGTTTTTTTGTTGCTCACTATTAATTAGGGCTTGCTGAGGGGGTCACGATTGTGGGGGTAGGCAACAGGCAACAGGCAACAGGCAACAGTTTCAGCCTTATTTTTAGTGTTTTTTTGTACCAGAATAAATTAGAAATGCAAGGATTTTAAACCTCAAATCCTTATTTCCTTGCACTTATTCCTGGAACAATAGCCCTTATGCATTGATAAATCAATATTTTATAGTTATTCAGCAGACCCTAATTAAATCAAACTAAAACTCTATTTAACCTACGGCAAAATCAGTCAATTGACGTATTTTTGGTGTATGAAAACCAATTACAATATCCTGCTTTGGTACTCCCATCTCAACCAAGTCTCTAGCAATATCAACTTCTGTTGTATTTTGTTGAATCCAAATTTTTCTATTCTTAATATCTAGATGCATCATACAACCATAAATCCTTTTTTGATTATTCCAACCCACACTAATAATTTGATAATGGTCACGTTCAATATCAAAAATTTGTTCTACTTCAACTTCACCATAGCTGGGTTTATACTGAGAATATTTAGTTAATATTTGCTGAATTGCTTCTCTATAATTTTCTATTTTATCCATGAGATAATTTCCTCCTACTCAATATCATAAATAATCATTTTCAGGTGGTTTTCACTCAAAATTATTTGCGTAAAAGGTAAGCGAAAAAAATCATCATAGATGACTGAAGGAACTGCTAGGTATAAAACTCTCTGTGGCTCTTCTAAACGTAATGCTGTACGATAATTAATAAATTGACCCAATGCCATGTGAAATTCAGAAACTTTAGAAGCACTGGCAAAATTTTTAATTTCAACAGCTATTTTTTCTGTTCCTTTTTCTGCCCCTAAAAGCTTTTCAACACCTAAATCTATCTGAATATCAACCCCACCACAACGAATACTTAGTGGGTCATCTGTAATTACCCACCCATCTTTTTCTAGTGCAGACCTGACAATATTATGAAATAAATCCCTTGCCATATCCTAATTCTGCACTTATAACCTAATCTTATTTTAATGAATGCACGAAATTGTCATCAACTCCATCATTCTTGCTGTCACTGATAGGTTAATCTTCTCCTTAACCATGCCACATTTCCCTGTAAGCAGCAAGCAACGGATATTGTAGCGGATACAGAGGGTTAGATTGAGTTAAATCCTTTACATCATCCGTTGCCTATTATAATTCCTTGATTTAGGGAACTACCAGCATATTATTCTGCTGCGGTAGAACTCAAGGTCATTGTCTTCTCCAAAAATGCCATGCTGGGATTTGTTGGTGCTGCAGGAGGCTGATGCAAGTCAATTAGTTGGGCTAGAGTTTGTTTTAACTGGGTACGGGGTACAATATCATCTACAAAACCGTGTTTGAGTAAATCTTCAGCGGTTTGGAAATCGTCTGGTAGTTTTTCTCTCAAGGTTTGCTCGATCACTCGTCTACCAGCAAAACCGATGGTTGCTTTGGGTTCTGCCAGAATCAAATCGCCCAACATCGCAAAACTAGCAGTCACCCCACCAGTAGTCGGATTGGTCAAAATGGGAATATATAGTAATTTTGCTTGCCGATGCTGTTCTAAAGCCGCAGAAATTTTTGCCATCTGCATTAAAGACAGCATTCCTTCCTGCATCCTTGCACCACCGGATGTGCAGATAATTACTACTGGATAGCGACGTTGGGTGGCTGCTTCAATTAAGCGGGTGAGTTTTTCTCCGACCACAGAACCCATGCTGCCACCCATGAACCGGAAGTCCATTACTCCTAAAGCAATGGGTAAACCATTAATTTGACCCAAGCCAGTTTTGACTGCATCTATTAGGCCAACCTTTTCTTGATACTCCCGCAAGCGATCGCAATATGCCTTGCGATCACGAAAACCCAAGGGGTCCGTGGGACGCAAATTTTCGTCCATTGGTCTCCAGGTGTTAGTATCTATCAATTGACGGATGCGTTCGTCACTATCTACCCGATTATGATGTCCGCAATCCATGCATACCATCTGATTGGCTCTCAGGTCTTTTGTATATGTCAGTACGCCACATTTAGGACATTTATGCCACAAACCATCCGCAATCTCTCTTTCCTGCCGTTCTGGGGTAGTAGAACCGGATTTACGTCGATTTGCAAACCAATCAAATAAAGACTTTAAACCGCGAGTTTCTTCGTTGTTTGCCATTTTGTTTCTTATGCAAGTGGGTTATATGTTGAACCAGTGCAGTCTTGGGATTTTCCCAAGTAGAGCAACTGGCGGTGAACCAGTCCAGTCTTGGGAATAAGTCCCAAGAGCGACTGTCACAGTCGAAAACAATGAAGCTGCTAGGCAGACTTCCCAGTCAACAGTCGAGGATATATAGTAATTATTTATGGGTGGTTGACTATTGACTATTTGTTTCAATTTCTCATCTAAACAACTACAGACATGATTTTTGGATCTCCGGTTGTCAGCTTAACGAAAATATAGAAACCAATTCAAGTCTTTGTTCTTACAAGTATGGATTTTCATGGTATTGATTCCCTTTATTGGTATTTTTGTATTCATTAGGTCATTCAATTTTGGATTTTGGATTTTGGATTGACGGGCAACCCTGCGATGATGACAGTCGCTCTGGGTAGCGCGAGTCGTGAACCTATGTCTAAAGCCCGGAGACTGGAAATTTTCTCTACGGACAAATCCGGGGACTTGTATCCAGTTTATTTTTTAGTCAATGGGATTTACAAGATTTCGGGAGTTACGGGAATACCTTGGTGGTAAACCTTCTTTTTGAGTCCAGGATTTTTTTAGTTTGCCAGCTACTAGAGAAAAAAGGGATACTTTCCATATTTGGTGGTGGGCTTTTACCTCGACACAACTTATTTGCAATATTAAAATCCCCCTCTACCTCTAAATCCATGCCATTGGTTGGTATTCTCTGAAGAGTAAATAATATAAGTTTTATGTGTTCTAACCACCAAAAGTTATTGGTCATTTAGAGGGAGGATGATAATTTATGCAGTTTGAGATGTGAAAGAGTTAGAAATTGTATATGTTCCTAGTGTACCCACAACTAAGGCAAATATTTATACATTGATAATGAAAAAATTTATCTGTTGCTAATATTTATCGAGTTACATTAGCAAATTCATCTTAGCAGAAGTAAAAATACTCCTGGGGTAATGGAGATTACAGTCAAGGGGAATTTAGAATGAGCGAATGAAGAATTTAGAATTATTACCCCATTGATGAATCGAGGGGCAAAAGATAGATTTATTTTTGACGAGCGACCCCGCGACGACGGAAGTCGCAAGGGAACGCGCGAGTCGTGACTCTCCACGGATAAATCCGGGAGTTTTTATCCAGTTTATTTTTCGGTCAAGGGGAATTTAGACTTTAGATTTTGACAATGGATAATCAATCCGTTGTGGATTTTGGATTGTGAACCACCATTGATTTTAATAATTGGCAAAAAATAAACGCAGGTATGTGGATAAAACAGCCTCTCCACTAAATAAAGTAATTGCAGAGCCGATGGCGAGAAAAGGCCCAAAGGGCATTTTTTGACCCCATTGTTTGCGGAACACAATGCCAAATAATGCTCCCACCGCACAAGCAATAAAACTAGCCAGCAATAAATATTTCCAACCGAGCCAAGCACCCATCATCGCTGCTAATTTACCATCTCCTGCACCCATAGCAGCTTTACCAAAGCCAATTTCACCGAGAATAGCGATCGCATCAAATAACCATATTCCTAACACAGCAGCAGCGATCGCCATCATCCCATAGTTGATCGCTCCTTGCCAATTACCCACTGATACAAAACCCCAAACCATTTGAAACCCTATCCCCAATACTAAACCTGACTGAGTTAAAGGGTTGGGAAGGGTCATAGTATCCCAGTCAATCATGGATAATGCCAATAACCAGCTACAAAAAGCCCAATATCCAATGGTTAACAGGGAAAATTTAAATGTGAAAAATAATAATAAAAATATCAAACCTGCTCCCGCTTCTACCACAGGATAGCGGGGAGAAATTTTACTTTGACAAAAACGACAACGCCCTTTTAACCATAGCCAACCCAACACCGGCACATTATCGTATGGCTGAAGTTGGTTTAAACAATGGGGACAGCGAGAAGGAGGCCATAATATAGATAATCCCGCCGGTAGCCGGTAAACAACAACGTTGATAAAACTGCCAACAGCTGCACCCAAGGCAAAGACAATTATACTCGCCGGGAACGCCATCAAAATGTCCATGAAGTTATTAATTGATTGTATTTTTCATTGGTCTATTGCTCCACAGTTATAACCTGGGCTAATAACCAATGACCAATCATTCCTTCATAGGATAGACTCCTAGTAATACATCCGGGGCATAAATCCAAAATCTAAAATCTAAAATCCAAAATTGAATGATTAATACATACAAGATTCAATTTGACTCACAGGTACAAAACATTCTTCTGGCAATAAAGCAGGATGGCTGGTAAATATAACTTTACCCCGGTAGTTAACCCGATTAATTGCCACCCCAGCAGCGTGTCCTTCTATTTCTGGATGAACTTCACAGTAGGTGTAATAAATTTGACCCGCAGCCCTAATTAAATTAGAGTCAACCAAGGGAGGTTGGGGAGGATTAGCATACCTGTTCTGGTCTTGTCTTAAAGCGTACACTGTCTTGTAAACCCCTTACTTTTTATTTTGTTCTTCAGTTTATGCACAATAGTCAAAAACGTCTATCATCTGGACGGAGTAATTGAACTGATGGCATTTACTTTTTCATCAACCCAGGAATACTTGTGAGTATTTTATATAAAAAACCTGTTCATTATATTCCCTCTAAAGTCTGAATCAACACCTCTCCCATAGCTTTACAACCTAAAAGATTCATGTCAGCAGACATTATATCTCCAGTTCGGTAGCCCTGTTCTAAAACCTGTAATACTCCTTTTTCTATATGTTCCGCTGCTCCAGGTTGGTTTAAACCATAACGTAACATCATGGCTGCACTCAAAACTTGGGCTAGGGGGTTGGCTTTATCTTGTCCAGCAATATCTGGGGCTGAACCGTGGACTGGTTCGTATACTCCTGGACCAGAAGCACCTAAACTAGCAGATGGTAACATACCAATACTGCCTGTCAACATGGCAGCGGCATCAGAAAGAATATCACCAAATAGATTACCAGTAACAATCGTGTCGAATTGTTTCGGTGCCCGTACTAACTGCATAGCTGCATTATCTACATACAAATGGGATAATTCCACATCCGGATATTCAGCAGCTAACTGGGTGATGCGATCGCGCCATAATTGAGATACTTCTAATACATTGGCTTTATCCACGGAACATAGTTTCCCGCCACGTTTTTGAGCTGTTTCCAAGGCAACTCTACCAATTCTGTCAATTTCTGCTTCGGTGTAAGCCATAGTATTTACACCCCGTTTCTCACCCGTTTCTGTAGCAAATATACCCTTGGGTTTACCAAAGTAGATTCCCCCGGTGAGTTCCCGCACCACCATAATGTCTACCCCTTCTACTACCTCCCGTTTGAGGGTAGAAGAGTCAATTAGCTGGGGTAATATTTGGGCGGGACGTAAGTTAGCAAATAAGTCCAACCCTGCTCTTAGCCCTAATAAACCAGCCTCTGGACGCATATTTGATGGTAGGGAATCCCATTTATAACCACCAATTGCTGCTAATAATACCGCATCACTCTGGCGACAAGTATCGAGGGTGGCACCAGGTAAAGGTTCCCCCGCCCCATCAATCGCCGCCCCACCAATCAAAGCCTCTGTAAAATCAAACTGAAGATCAAATTTTTTGCCCACAATTTGCAGCACATCCACCGCCACCGCCATAATTTCCGGTCCAATGCCATCGCCTGGGAGTAAGGTAATGCGGTAATTCTGAGTCATAGTTCGTTGTTGCTGAAGTAAATTAAATACTGAATTGCCAATTGCACAAGCTTTGCTTGCAGATTAATTATCATACCCACTAAGTGCACCTGTGAACTAGCTAGAAAATAGTTGTTAGTTGTTAGTTGTTAGTTGTTAGTTGATGATTGACAGCTTAGGTGTGGGATTTTCCCCTGGGGGGCTATCTTGAAAATAGTTAAGAAAGGCGGAGTAGGGGCGCATTGCGTGCGCCCTTGAGGAGTTAGTCACAAAGCATTTTCATTAGACCGAAATTATCTGGATTATCTGGTAGCGTCCCTGTATTCATTGGTTTTATTCCCGTTTAATTGCAAAAATTTAGAGGTCTATGCAATTTATAATTCCCAAAAGCAATATTAAATTTAAGTATTAAATAAAACCTTGTACAGCTATTCAAACCAGTAATTCACACATGAACATCAAGTTTAAGTAAAGCCAGTTTCATTTTCCGAAACGAGACTGACAAAAGCCGTAGAGAGAAGTTAGCTTATTGATTAATATTCAGCACCATCCTCAACAGCTATGGTAAAAGAATTAGCAATTCAGACCTCTGGGGTAACTAAGCAATTTGATCGCCACATTGCGGTTAATAATATTGATTTAGAAATTCAAGCAGGTGAAGTTTACGGATTAATTGGTCCGAATGGTGCGGGGAAAACCACACTGATTCGGATGCTAGCGGCGGCGGAAGAACCGACTACTGGCGAGATTTATATTAATGGCTCACGCTTATTGCGCGATCATAGTAATCCTACCCTCAAACGTCGCTTAGGTTATTTACCGGATGATTATCCTTTATATGAAGAGTTGACGGTTTGGGATTACTTAGATTATTTTGCCCGTCTCTATCGTTTGCGGGAACCACGGCGTACCAAGCGTTTGCATGAGGTTATCGAACTCATCCAATTAGAAAACAAGCGCAATAGTTTAATTGCCACCCTGTCGCGGGGGATGAAGCAGCGTTTGAGTTTAGCCCGGACAATTATCCACGAACCCATTCTACTGCTGTTAGATGAGCCGGTTTCTGGACTCGACCCCATTGCCAGGATGCAGTTTCGAGAAATCATTAAAGTCCTCCAAGAAGCGGGAATGACAATTTTGATTTCTTCCCATGTCCTCAGCGACTTAGCTGAATTATGTACTTCCGTGGGAATTATGGAACTCGGCTACCTGGTAGAAAGTTCCTCACTCAAACAACTTTATCAACGCCTTTCTAACCAGCAAATTATTATTTCTAGCCTAGGTAAAAAGGAAGAATTAATTGGGGAATTAAAGAACAATCCCTTGGTAGAAGAATGGGAAGTAATGTTGGGTCAAAATAGCCTGCGGGTGAACTTTTCCGGCAACGAAGAAGATTGTGCAAATTTATTGCGATCGCTCATTCAAGCTCAAATTCCCATCACAGAATTTCATTGTACCCAGGAAGATTTAGAAACCATTTTCCTCAAATTAGGACATAAACAAGCATCTTAAGTCAATTTTAGATTTTGGATTTTAGATTTTAGATTTATGATCCATGCACAATTTCCACTATTGAAAAAATATGGTTATGATGAACAGTTTACTAGATAAAGTGGGAGACTGGAACCCGCAATTAATGCGGGAACTAAAAGGGCGGCTGAAAATTTTTTATGTGGCGATCGCTATTATTGTATCCCTAATTGGTCAATTTTTCCTTTTTCTCTATCAGTTACAATATCTTCCTGGTGACAAGTATCCTCTCACAGATAAATATTGCAATCTTAGCCAGTCTTTATCTAACTCTTTAATAACTAATTACTGCCCCACTTACCAAATTAATATGCAAATGTGGTGGCGCGACCATTTTGAGAATATATTTCTCACCTTAAGTGTGGTTTTTATATTCATATTATTACTTGGTGGCACTTATTTATTAATTAACAATCTGGCTCAAGAAGAGAAGCGAGGTACACTAAACTTTATTCGCCTGAGTCCTCAGTCAGAAAGCAGTATTTTAATTGGCAAAATGCTGGGGGTACCAATTTTAGTTTATACTGTTGTCCTTATGGCTATACCTCTACATTTTGTAGCTGGACACTTTGCTAATATCGCCACGAGTTATATTCTCATTTTTTACACCATTCTGATTGCTTGTTGTATTTTCTTCTATAGCCTTGCTCTTTTATTTGGCTTATTTAGTAGCTATTTAAGCAGTTTTCAACCCTGGTTGGGAGCTGGAATAATGCTATTTTTCTTATTCATAACAATGCGACTAGCATGGGAAGCTAACTATTACAATCATGCTGCTGTGTGGCTCAGGTTGTTAAGCCCTTTTGATATGACTAAATACTTGTTTAAAAATTTATTCAGTTCATACAGGGGTCAATCTAATTTAGGTGAATTAGCATTTTTATACCTACCAGTTGGTAAAACAGCATTTGGTTTAGCGGCAGTCAACTTACTTAACTATGGATTTTGGAATTATTGGGTTTGGCAAGGAATCAAGAGACGTTTCCGTAACCCTAATACAACTATTTTAAGCAAAAAAAATAGTTACTTTTTCGTAGCTGGATTTCAAATAATCCTGTGGGGATTTACTATGCAACCTCATGTTGATAAGTATTGTGATACTCCATACAAATGTCAATATAAATATTATTACAATCTCAACACTCAAATATCAAATAACTTTCCACTGATTATTTTATTCAATGTTTTATTACTGTTTGTATTGCTTGCAATTATTTCTCCTCATCGTCAAGCAATACAAGATTGGGCAAGATATAGATATGAACGTTTCAATTCTTTCTTGAAAGATGTTATCTGGGCAGAAAAAAGTCCAGCCCACATAGCAATGTTAATTAATTTATTGCTGGTGACGATACCAATGTTTATTTGGATTATTATTGCACCGGCATTGAATTTTAATGGAGCTAGTAATAATAGTTGGTGGATAGAAAATACAAGTAGACTTAGAGCTATATTAAGTTTAATTTTCTTGATTAACTTAATGATTATTTACAGTACCATAGCTCAAAGAATGCTAATGATGAAAAGTAATAAACGTTCTCTATGGGCAGGAAGTACTATTGGTGCACTGATGCTTTTACCTCCCATAGTTTTGGGATTATTACGGATTTATCCTGAAAAATACCCCACTGTTTGGTTATTTTCAACATTCCCTTGGGCTGGTTTAGAAGATTTAGCGGTAGTTTCAGTATTTTCAGCTTTGATATTTGAATTTGGTGTTTTGGTATTGTTGAATTTCAATCTACATAAACAGGTTAAATTAGCAGGTGAATCTGCTAGTAAAGCTTTGATGTCAAAGGATTAGTACCTCTGTGCGTCAGTCAAAAATAAAACATCAAAACTATTGTGTTCGTATTTCTTAAGTTATTTTTGATAACTATTCAATGGATGATTTTTAACTATGATGGATAATTTTATGGATAAACTGGGCGACTATAATCCCCAATTATTTCGTGAGATTAAAGGACGAATTAAGCCCAGAAATTTACTGTTAACAGTTACTATTTCTCTAGTTAGCCAATTTCTCTTATTAATGGGTTTCTTGGCTCAGTTGCCAAGTTCTCCGGAACCGGATAAAGCTTTTTTTAATGTTTCCAATAGATACTGTACGGGAAATAATTTCAAATATACCTATCCACAATGTTTGCTAGATAACTCTGGTCATGTCATTATTAACTGGCAAACTTGGTCTGTAGATTTATTTGTTTGGGTGAGTATTATCTTTGTTTTCGCTCTTTTAGTCATAGGAACTTATCTACTAATTAATGATTTAGCAAACGAAGAACGTCGTGATACCCTTAATTTTTTACGCTTGACTCCCCAAACCCCCCAAGCTATTTTTACTGGGAAAATGATGGGAGTACCGATTTTACTTTATCTTGCCGTAGCCATAGCCATACCCCTGCATTTATGGTCAGGTTTTGCGGGAAATATTCCTTTTCCTCTCATTTTGAGTTTCTATGGAGTGTTATTAGCCGGTTGTATTTGCTATTACAGTGCGGGATTACTCTTTGCTTTAATTGGTTCTTGGTTAGGTGGATTTCAATCATGGCTAGCTAGTGGTACAGTTCTGGGCTTTCTTTTATTGTCCCTTAATGCTTTATTCCATGTAAATAGTGAATTTTCTGCATCATTTATCAGATTTTTTAACCCTTGTTTTTTCATACCAAATTTAGAGAATATTCCCATCTATAAATCTGGAGAAACATGGCAGAATTTCCATTGGCTTTCTATAAATTTAGGGACTAATGAGCTAGCTTTAGTTATATTTGCAATCATCAATTTTGCAGTTTTAAATTATTTTATCTGGCAAGGTCTACAGAGATGTTTTCGTGACTCCAACAATACTATGCTTGGCAAAGAAAAAAGCTATCTATTCATGTCTTATTTTGCCATAGTCACTGTGGGATGTACTTATACAGATAGAATGGCAGAAAATCTTTTCTACTTACTCTGTTTGAATTTTTGTGCTTTCTTGTATTTGGTAGCTGCAATTACTCCTCACCGCCAATCCTTGATAGATTGGGCGCGTTATCGTCATATTAATTTCAAAAATAATTGGCACGATGGAAATAACGATTTAACTCAAGATTCAGTTACTAAGGACAAAAGTCCTGCCATACTAGCTTTAACTATTAATGCCATAATTGCGATCGCTTGTATAAGTTCTGTATTAATTGTTACGAACGCCAGCTTGAGAGACAAGGGGAATGGCTTCATTGCTTTAGGTTTAGCCTTCAGCTTGGCACTACTTTATGTAGTCATAGTTCAGATATCATTATTCATGAAAACTAAACATCGAGTTATCGCCTCTATCTTTATACTCGGTGCGGTGATGATATTACCCCTAATAGTTGTGGCTGTATTATTCCACAATCCTGAGAAGTATACTTTTTTGTGGCTTTTTTCCTCCTTGGCTCCCCTGTTTCCTTTATCAATGAATAGCTCTAGAGTTTTAGCAGAAGGATTATTAGCAATTGTATGTCATTTAGCGATCGCTGGATTCTTGAGGAGCAAATTTCTGAAAAACTTGTACAAAGCCGGAGAATCTCAGACAAAAGCAATGATGGCTAAATAATTCATAATTCGTAATTCGTAATTAACAGGACTTACGCACCAACCACCGATTGTGACAATATCGTCAGTCCTATTGTAGTGTGGGCATCTTGCCTGCTTTCTGTAAAAAGGGAGCGAGACGCTTTTTGTCAGCAGGGAGCGAGACGCTCCCACTACATTTCTTATCCTTCAGAACTAATGGGACAGACTACTGGTAGTCCACCACATTAATTTTGATAGGCAGCTGTAGTGCGGGCAGCGTTCGACGGCTCGACTGAGCTGAGCCGAACGTCTGAGCTCACGCCGAAGTCTTGCCCACTTCTTTACAGCAGGGAGCGAGACGCTCCCACTACGATTGTTTTACCCTTCAGAACTAATGTAGCGGAACACTAGAAGCCATCAAACCATAAACACAACAAATCTAAAAAAAATATAAAGTTTTCTGGCGTAACAAGTTAAAATACGAGTTTGTGGGCATTTTTGGGAATCTTAACATTTAGTTAACCAATATCCCGTCATAAATTCGTCAAACTCGATACAATTTATAAAGTAAGGAGAGCCGAGGAGAACGAGATGGTGCTATCTAAAGGCTTTGAAATAGAAATGTACACTGGCACACCCAGTGGGGATATAGTCGGGCTCTCTGACAAAATTACCGCAGCCTTGGATGGATTCATGCGGGAACCGGATAGCCGTAACGTGGAATACATAACTGCACCATCCCATAGTTACGAGCAATTGTTATGTGGACTGGTACGCCCCAGGCTGAGGTTGCGCCAATACTTATCACAGTTAGGGGATTACACCCTGATTCCAGGTAGCACTTTATCCCTCGGTGGAAGCGATCGCTTTTTTCGTTCTGATCCTACCAAGGATTATCATGACTACATTGAACAAACCTACGGCACCAAAGTAGTCACCGCTAGCGTACATATTAATATTGGCATCGAGGATCCAGAATTATTAATGCGGGCTTGTCGCCTGATCCATATGGAAGCCCCTTTATTTCTTGCTCTGAGTGCTTCTTCTCCTTTTCTAGATGGCAGAGCTACTGGTTATCACTCCACCCGTTGGCGTGTTTTCCCTCATACACCTGCTGAAGTACCTTTATTCACTAGCCATGATCATCACATTCAGTGGGTAGAAGCACAATTAGCAACAGGGACAATGCAAAATGTGCGCCATCTGTGGACATCAGTAAGACCAAATGGTGATCGTCGTCCTTACGATCTGAATCGCCTAGAATTAAGAATTTGCGATTTAGTTACAGATCCCATCGCCTTACTGGCAATTACTGCTTTATTGGAAGCACGAATCTTGCAGTTAATCGACAACCCCAATCTCGATCCATTGACTCAAAGTAGCTTTACTCCAACAGAACTTGTTTCCATAACCACAAAGAATGAAATTGCAGCAGCAACCTCTAGTTTGGATGCCCAGCTTGTACATTGGCAAGATGGTAGCACTATCCGTGCTAGAGATTGGATTGCTGAACTTTATGAGCAAGCTTTGCCCATAGCCAAACAATACGGCTTTAGTTGTTTCCTGTCCCCCTTAACAAAAATCCTGCAAAAAGGTAACGAGGCACAACAATGGTTACAATTGCATGCCATCGGCATCAGTAGTCGTTGTGCGATTGTCCAGGCAATTAATACTGCCCGAGAACGGGAAATTGAATTAGAAGACAAATTGTGTCCTCAATTGGCTGTTTAACATTACAACTGATCAGCCATTAGTTATTTAGGGAAATTTTCTCCGACGAAAACTTTATCGAATCGTATACCGCACTTACTGTTTTTAGTGGGGATCTTCAATATATTGCCTTCTTTGTGCCTCCTGATAAATTACAGTGATGGGTTATCCCACGCATATTGCCAAAATCTAATCAGCCACAAACATTTGTTTTGGGGCTGATTTAATGTTTAAAATTTCTAATTAGTCTTAGAGAGTAAAGATATATTAATAAAAACTATTATTTACCTCTACCTCTAGACATATTTGAACGAATATATACGTAAAGTCTGACAGTAAATGCCGCAGGTTGTTTTAGTTAATCCCTTAATCCCTCCAAATACTGGCAATATCGCCCGTACTTGTGCCGCAACAGGTACAGAGCTTCATCTAGTAGGACCTTTGGGCTTTGAATTGAGCGATCGCTACCTCAAAAGAGCCGGTTTAGACTATTGGCCATACGTAAAATTACACTATTATGAGTCATTAGAAGAGTTTCAAAATTTACGCCTACAGAGTGGTGGCAGATGCTTAGGATTTAGCGTAAAAGGTAATTTTACTTACAGCAAATTTACATACGAAGCTTCTGATTGGCTGGTATTTGGCAGTGAAACTACTGGCTTACCGCTAAATTTTCTCACTAACTGTGATGCGACTCTGAGGATTCCCATAGATAGATCCAAGGTTCGTAGCTTAAATCTTTCCGTCAGTGTGGCAGTTGCATTATTTGAAGCCCACCGTCAATTGGAATTCACATAAGTGATAGTACTTATTATATGTAGAAAAATAAATCTATTTTAAAGATTTTGACTTCAACTACCCAACATATCTCAGCAAAAGATCAGCAAAAGAGATGATAATTGGCTCTTGCTGAGACATATTAATGGGGAAAACACTGATATTTGCAAGTGGTTTTATATAAGAAAAATGTATATAACAATTCAACAGCAGAGAAATTTAAATGATAGATTTTCATGAATTATATTTCTTTGTTCTCAGGGGAACAAAATGCCTAAATGCTAGTCATAGCAGTTATTTAAGTCATTTAATTTTTCAGGAAAATCTCAAAAGCGAAAGATAAAGGCTGAGAGTTTACACGGTTGTTTTTTTGGGAATAATCAGCGTAAAGTCTCGTATTTAGTAGGCGGATGAGTTACTCAAGCCCTGAATTATATAAAAAAGGGAAGTTTATTCTCCTTACAGGGTGTGACATCTGAAGTTCTGGCAAGCTGTAATTAATGCAAATCTAAAATTTTGTCCTAATTCCAACTAAGCCAAGTCATATCAGTAATCGCAACTCGTAACCAACCGCACATCTTGAGGTGTGAAGAGTGCAAAAGACAAGCCAAAGCACGAAAAATTTAATTTTTGCTAAATGCTGTTAACTTGTCTAAATCAGAGAAGCAAGTTAATCTTGCTTAATGTGTATGTGGCGATAGTGATATCGATCGTTTTTCGTTGTGATCCAAATCATTGACTAATATCCGGCTAAAAAATCGCAGTCAGATTGGCGCTAGTGTTCATAGGAGGTCGTCTTTGAAACGAGCATTTAAGAAAAAAACTGAGGCTGTCATTGAAAATTCTGATGATGGATCGGTGGAGCATTTAAGCAAAACAGTGGATTATTCAAGTAACCACCGAATGCCAAGCAAAGCAGCGATGATTGCCTTGGCAATCTCAATGGGAGCAACCAGCCTTTTGGTGACTCGACAAAGCGACCAAGCCCTCGCAGCAAAACCCGTAGGTAGCCACAAAGCTTCCATCAAACCTGCTGCTCCTAACACCAAAGGGAATTTTGCCACTACAAAGTCGCTGGAACCACAAGCTGTTTCATCAGCGAGCTTGGCTGGGAATCCTGCCATAGTGGAACCCACAGTAATTTCACAGGTGCCTGGGCTTGGAGCTAAATTACAAGCCGCAGCAGGC
This sequence comes from Calothrix sp. MO_167.B12, assembly GCA_030066045.1. Classification (GTDB taxonomy): domain Bacteria; phylum Cyanobacteriota; class Cyanobacteriia; order Cyanobacteriales; family Nostocaceae; genus Calothrix_A. Next base: position 2,033 of record JASJCJ010000110.1, on the reverse strand, counting down.
AAAAGTACTGTGGCAACTACTACCAGTATTGTCAACTCCAGTGATTCAACTTCTGATAATCGCCAACAAGTAAAATCAGCAACAGTTGAGCCGCAAGAAAATTCTAAGTCTAATGACTTGGTGGTTAAAACCACTAACTTACCTGATGCTAATAAACAGTTAAAAGCGCAACAAGAATTTGCCCTTAACCGTTTACAAGAAAAATCGAACCGTTTAAAAACAGGTCTGGCGGAGCTGCGGTCTGAGGAGGCCAATGCTGCATCGAATAATTCTGTTGCAGTTTCCAGCAATTCAAAAGGTATTAAAACACCAGCTACTACAGCTAGTTTAGTAAACAAATTAAGGCAAGCTCAAAAACCCAATAATAAGTTGCCATCAATGGCAACACCTAAATCTGTTAAGCCTGGAGCGATCGCAAAATCTAATGTTGTTACCTACCAAGTTAAAGCAGGTGATACATTAGCAGCGATCGCTCGAATGCATGGTGTATCTGTATCAGAAATCATCAAGGCAAATAAACTGACAAATCCATACCAACTACGGATTAGTCAAAAATTAAATATACCTAAATCTGGAAAGGTTACTAACACTGTCAATACTAATAACCAGGTATCCCAGCAAGCCAACCATACTGGTATAGGTGGTGATACTCCAGTTCCCACAGCAATCGTAGAAATGCGGGTGGCTGACAGAAGTGTTAATCAGGGCAAAAATTCCAAAAATCCTCGCCTCAACAGTCTCAGAAGAGAGATTGAGAGATTAAGAGAAAAATATCGCGCCCAGCAGTCCGGGAAACAAGGTACACCACAGACAAAAAATAACGGAGTTGTTGTTAGATCTTCTAACTCCCGTAATCCAAATGCTGCTGTACCAATTCCTGTGCCCAAACCGATGTCATCTGGCTCTAATAGCGGAAGATCGGTTCGTCCCCAGTTCTTCCCCAATCGCTTCAGAAATCCAGTCGCAACACCTAACAGAGGAAGGAGCGATACTGATTCTCTGGGAAGATTCAGAGGGGCTAAGGTTTCGCCCAACAATACCAATTTACCACCTCTGGCAGCAGTAGATAGATATCTACCCAGACCGATTGAAAATACCCCTAAATCTTCTTCCACTTTCATTTGGCCTGCGAAAGGGGTACTTACCTCTGGTTATGGCTGGCGTTGGGGAAGAATGCACAGAGGTATTGACATCGCCAACTCTACAGGTACGCCAATTTATGCGGCGGCTGATGGTGTAGTGACTAAGGCTAGTTGGAATCGTGGTGGTTATGGCAAATTAGTGGAAATTCGCCATCAAAACGGTACTGTGACTCGCTATGCTCACAATAGTAAGATTCTTGTGAAAGTAGGTCAGCAAGTCAAGCAGGGTAAAACCATTGCTTTGATGGGTAGTACTGGTTTTAGTACTGGACCACATACCCACTTTGAAATTCGTCCTGCGGGTAAGGGAGCGGTTAACCCCATTGCTCTTCTACCAGCACGGCTCTAATTTCAAGATTTAATAATAAACAATCATGAGATTAAGGAGGGAGTATATCTCCCTCTTTTGTTTTTTTGTAACAGTTGTTAGTTGTTAGTTGTTAGTTGTCAGTTGTCAGTTGTCAGTTGTTAGTTGTTAGTTGTCAGTTGTTAGTTTTGTAACAACACGGTCCATTTAAGGGATAGGGAAATCCAACCAATCGTATGATTCGTAGGGGCGGGGTAACCCCGCCCCTACAATGTGGGATATAGCGGTTTTCACGCTTTGTGCAATACAGTTGCTTACCTCACCCCTCTCTCCTTATTAAGGAGAGAGGAATCGGTCGGACGGGGTGAGGTAAAATTTGTATTCTACTCAACCGAAAGCCGCTATAATTTATTTCTTGGAAGTCCCTAAATCCTGAAATAGGGCTTGCTGAAAAAGTCTTTTGGTGGGGGTAGGGAATAGGGAATAGGCAATAGGCAATAGTTTCAGCCTCTTTTTTGATATTCAAAATATCATCAAAAATTACAGATGCAAGAATTTTAAACATAAAATCCTAATTCCCTTGC